>JBGPLD010000092.1:0-5672 GCA_041486325.1 Gammaproteobacteria bacterium | reverse complement strand
GGCGCCGGCCTCGCTGCCGCTCAGCTGGGGGTTGATGTGATAGGTCAGGCCGCCGCCCAGGCGGAATGAAGGCAAGCGGTAAAAGACAAGCGCGTCGAGCGGAACGGTCGTCCAGGTGACGTTGCCGTTGTCTGCATTGACGGCTCTGCCCTTGAGCGACAAGGAGATCTCGGCTTCCAGGTCTTTTTCCTCGTTGACGATCGAAGCCCCGCCGCCCAGGAAGAAGCCTTCATTGGCCCTGATCGTGCGGGTCGAGCCGTCCGACAAGGGCACCTTAATCACCGGGTCGCCGCCGAAATCGACGCCGGCCTTCAGCATCGGCCTCACGTCGGCAGCGCGAGCCGGGGTGGCTGCGAGGGCCGCCACTGCCAGCGCCAGCGCCAACGCGAAGAACGAACGAATTGCCGCCTGCAATTTGTTTTTCATGCGCAGTCTCCCTTGCAGTTTGAACCGTGATTCTACTTGTCCGCGGAAGCCCCTGCGAGCCCGCCGCTCACCTGCCACCCGGCACTCGACATCTCCGACCATTTCGCGGTTGATTCGATTGTTGAAAACCGCTAGGCTTGCCGCGGTGGGGAGAGCCAGCATGGCCCGGCCGTTCATCTCGCATTCATCTCGCAAAGAGAGGCCTTTCATGAAGGACAGTGAAGTCACCGCAGAAAAACTCGCGGCCGATCTCCGGCTCGTCGTTGCCGACGCTGAAGAGCTGCTGCGCGCAACCGCCAGCCAGGCGGGCGAAACCGTCGCGGCCGCGCGCGCCAAGGTGAAGGACAGCCTCGATTCGGCCAAGGACAAGCTGGGAGTATTCGGCGAAGAGGCGGCCGAGCAGGCGCGCGCCGCCGTGCACGCCACCGACGACTACGTTCGCGACCATCCCTGGCAGGCCGTCGGCATCGCCGCGCTCGCCGGAATCGCGATCGGGCTGCTGATCAGCCGCCGCTAGCGGCTTCCCATGGCCGAAGAAGCGGGGCACACCGCAGGCTTGCTCGAATCGTTGCGAAATCTGGCGAGGACGTTTCTCGCCATCTTGCAGACCCGCCTCGAGATCGTCGCAAGCGAGATCGAGGAGGGAAGGACGCGATTGGCGAGAATTGTCGTGTTGGCCGCAGTCGCCGGTTTCTGTCTCGCTCTCACGCTCATCCTGCTCGTGTTCTTCCTCGTGGTGCTGTTCTGGGACACCGATCGCCTGCTCGCGATCGGCGTGCTGACCGGCGTTTTCGCCGCCGGCGGAATCGCCGCCTGCCTGATGCTTCGAGCGGCGATTCGCCGACCCAAGTTCCTGTCGGCGACCCTCGCGGAGCTTCGCAAGGACCGCGCAAAGCTCGAGGGGCAATGAGCGCGCAATGAGTACGCTCTCTGAAATTCTCCAAAGGCGCGCGCGGCTCGTCGCGGAAGCGGAAGCGCAGCGGCGCGCGATCTCCGAAGCGATCGCCGGCTGCCGCAGCGTGTTTTTCGTCGCCGACCGCGCCATCGCGTGGGCAAAATTGTTGCGCGCAAGCTCATACCTCGTCGTCGCCGCCGCGACGGCCATCACCGTGCTGCGCCCGAGGCTCGCGCTCGGCTGGGGCGCGCGCCTGCTCATGCTGTGGCGGGTCGGGCGCTTCCTGTACGACGTGATCAAACCCAAGACCAGCGACCGTGCGTCCGGATAAGTATGATATGCGACGGAATCGATATGTTCGCCGAGGGAGGCCGTCCGTGATCAACACCCGATCCGCGCGCATGTTGCTCTGCGGCGTGCTCGTCTGCGCGATCGCCCCTTTGCACGCGCAGGACACGCCCGTCACTCCGGATCCGGCGCTGTCTCCGGATGCGGTTCCGAACGCGCCCGCGCTCTCGCCTGAACAGATCAATCCGCCACAGATACTTTCGCCCGACGCGGTCCGTAACGATCCGGCACTCTCGCCTGAACAGATCGATCCGCCGCAGGTACTCTCGCCCGATGCAGTCCGCAGCGATCCGGTTCTCTCGCCCGACGCGGTCCGCGCCGATCCGGCGCTCTCGCCTGACTAGACCGGCCCGGCGCGATTGAATAGAACCGCGACGCAAGCGGGTTTCACTTCCCGCGCGTCATGATCTCCGCCCTCGTCGAGATCCTGCTGTTCCAGGGATTGGGTGAACTGGCGACGCACTTCTTCCTGCCGTTCATTCCCGGTCCCGTCATCGGCCTGGTTCTGCTCGTCGGCTTCCTCGCTTTTCGTAAAGGCGTGAACGCGTCGCTGGATGAATTGGCGACGGCGTTCAGCCGGCATTTCGGCCTGCTGTTCGTTCCGGCAGCCGTCGGCGTGGTGATGTTCTGGCCGCACCTGAAGACCCATGCCATCGCGATTGTGGCGGCGCTGGTCGCGAGCGTGGTCCTCACCATTGCTGTCACCGCGCTCGTCCTGAAGGGGCTGTCCCGGGGCTCGGGCAAATGATCGGGCAGGTCACAGCGGGATTTCCCAATATTCACGAGATCTGGGTCTACCTCTCGGGCAGCCCGCTGCTCGCGCTCATTCTCACCCTCGGCGCGTACCAGCTCGGCGTGATCGCCTACGAGCGGGCGAACCGGCATCCGCTCGCGAACCCGGTGCTGATCGCGATCGTTCTCGTCGCGGCGACGATCACGCTGATCGACATGCCGTATCCAAAATACTTCGAGGGTGCGCAATTCGTTCACTTCCTGCTAGGCACCGCCACGGTTTCGCTCGCGGTGCCGATCTACAAGGGGCTCGGTGCGCTGCGCGGAAGGATTGTGCCTTTGCTCGCCGCGCTGCTCGCCGGCGGCGTGACCTCCATCGTCAGCGCGGTGGGGATTGCGCGCCTGCTCGGCGCCGATGCGGCGATCACGGGCGGCTTCATCGCCAAATCCGTCACCGCGCCGATCGCCATGGGCATCGCCGAGCGGATCGGCGTCTCGCCGACGCTCACCGCCGTTTTCGCCGTATCCACCGGCATCCTCGGCGCCGTTCTCGCGCGATTCGTGCTGGACTTCGTGCGCTCCCGCGAGTGGTGGCAGCGGGGCTTCGCCATCGGCGTCGCCGCCCACGGCCTGGGCACATCGAGAGCGTTCAGCGTCAATCCGGAAGCGGGAGCCTATGCGAGCCTGGCCATGGGCATGCACGGCGTGCTCGGCGCCGTGCTGATTCCTCTGGGAGCCCGCATTCTCGGTTTCTGATTCTTGATCTCCGGCCGTAGGTCGCTTACCCTGCCGGTTGGCGGCGAGCCATGCCTTCGACCGAACCCCAAAGCGCTCTGCCGCAACGATATGGAGATTCTTCCATGCTCGAGCTCTACAACACCTCGGTTTCCACGTGCAGCCAGAAGGTGCGCCTGGCGCTTGCCGAGAAAGGGCTCGAGTTCGCGGATCGCCAGGTGAGCCTCAAGGACAACGAGCAGCTGTCGGACTGGTATCTCGCGCTCAATCCCAACGGCGTCGTGCCCACCCTGGTGCACGACGGGAAGGCGGTGATCGATTCTTCGGTGATCAACGAATACCTCGACGAGATATTTCCGGACAAGCCGCTCTCTCCACGCGACGCGCACGCCCGCGCGCGCATGCGCGCCTGGCGGCAATACATCGACGAGGTGCCGACCCACGCGATCCGCATTCCCTCGTTCAACGCTTTCATCGTGCCGCAGTGGGGCAAGGACCAGCGCTGGGCGGAAACGCGGCTCGAAAAATCTCCGCTGCGCAAGTCACTTTACCGGCGGCTGGGACCGAAGGGCTATCCGCAAGCGGACGTGGACGAAGCGCTGGAGAAGCTGCGCCAGACCGTCGAGCGCATGGACGCGTCGCTCAAGGACGGCGCGTGGCTCGTCGGCGAGCAGTTCACGCTCGCCGATATCAGCATGATTCCGAACATCGTGCGCCTCGCCGATCTCGGACTCGAGCATCTGTGGCGCGCTTCACCACGCGTCGCCGACTGGTTCGAGCGCGTGCAGCGGCGCCCGTCCTTCGACAAGGCCTACTATGCGGGATCGCGGATGAAAGTCGCCGGGCCTTAGCCAAGGACGAATTGCGGGCTGCTTCAGCGATACGCTATGATCGACTCGTGATGAACGCGTCCTGGAAATGCGCGGCGATGGCTCTCGTGGCCTTGTGCATCCTCGCGCAGGCGGGCGCCGCCAACGCCGACGAAATCAAGGTCTGCGGCGCAAGAGTCACTTCGACTATCCTCGGCGAGATCGGCCCCGAATTCGAGCGTGCGACAGGTCACAAACTCAAGGTGAGCGTCGACGTGGCGGCCGCGATCGCAAGACGGTTTGAAGCGGGCGAAGCCTGCGATCTGCTCGTCGTCACTCCCGCTCAGCTCGACGGCTTGATCAAAGGCGGCAAGATTCTGGCCCGGAGCCGGACCCTGCTTGCGCGCTCCGGTATCGGCGTGGAAGTTCGTGCGGGTGCGCCCAGGCCAGAAATCGGTTCAGTCGAGGCGTTCAAGCGGGCGCTGCTAGCTGCAAAATCGATCGCCTACCTCAAGGAAGGCGCGAGCGGTGTGTACCTGGCCGGATTGCTGGAGCGCCTTGGAATCGCCGAGGCGATCCGGCCGAAGCTGATACGGCCCGAAACCGACATCGTTTCCCAGCTTGTTGCCGAGGGCAAAGTCGAGCTCGGCATGGTCGTGATCACGCAGATCCTGACGACGCCCGGGGTCGATCTCGTCGGACCGCTGCCGCCGGAGATACAGTCCTACGTGGTGTTTGCCGCGGGCGTCAGCGCGAGCTCCAGGGCGCAGGATGCGGCCCTGGGTCTGCTCAAGTTCATGACCGGGCCGACCGCGATCCGTGCGATCAAAGCCCAGGGGATGGAGCCGGGCTGACAGATATCTGGTTGAACGCCCCCGCCCGCTTCAGGGCGCAAACAGGCTCGCGCAGTGTCCCGTCTGCGCCGGTGTCCCAGCGATGGACCCGCCGCGCGGAACGCACTGGTCGGGCGGCAGCGGCATGTTGTGCTCGACCTGGTTTACGAGCAGGTCGAAAGCGCGTTGCGCGTGCGGCTCGATCAGCTCGAGCTGCGGGAAAAAGTCCTGGTACGTTTCGATATGGTTGCCGTTCTGGATCTCGTACAGCCGGTACGCGGGCCGGTCGTCGTCCCGATGCCTGTCGTCGCGATCGTCGTCATCGCGCTTTTGATTCGATGCGGCCGCGACTTTGCGTGCGTACGCGCGCGCGTGGTGGTCGATCGGCAGCAACGCATCCATGGTGCCGGCGACGGTGACGAGGGGGCGCCGGATCTTCCCCGTCGTGGCGAAAGCGGCGAACTGCGCGCCGACGTCCGAGGACGAAAGGCGGCTCACGTAGTTATAGGTTCCGGTACCGCTTCCGTAGGTGTCGTAAGTGGGATCGAGCCGCTTCTGCCACTGGCATTGCGTCACTTCCCAGAAAGAGTTCGAATATCGATTCCACATCGTAAGCGGCGCGGCGATGATGTCGGGCGGATAGCCGGCGGCCACGATGTTCTTCGCAGCGGTGCTGGTGTCTTTGAATCCTGAAGCGACGTAGTCGGGGAAATTGAGGATCGCCGGCGGCAAATCGGTAAGCAGGTTGGGCGCATGCTCATCGACGAAGGTGCCTTCCCAATCGACGCCGCCGTCGAAGAGCTCCGGCGCTGTCTCCACGGCGCGGCGCACCTGGTAGCCGCCGTTCGAGGTGCCCACCGCATAAGTGAAGCGCGGCGAATGGCCATAGCCCGC
>JBGPLD010000091.1:0-5691 GCA_041486325.1 Gammaproteobacteria bacterium | reverse complement strand
CTCGCCAGCATCCATCCGCGGCCACCCGCCGTGCGCGTATTCGATGCCGGCGTCGGCGACGGGACCGTGCTTGCGCGGGTCATGCGCGCCATGCACCAGCGCTACCCGACCATGCCGTTCTACATCGTCGGCAAGGAAGTCAGCCTTGAGGACGTGCGCCTCGCGCTCGACCGGATGCCCGACCGTTTCTTCGAGCACCCGGCGACCGTGCTGGTCATGACCAATCTCTACTACTCGGAAGCGCCGTGGCTGTCGCCTAAGTCGGTCACCGCGGCGACCAGCCTGGTCTGGAAAGAGGTTTCGCTCACCGGCAGCACCTCGAGCGAGTTCGAGCAGCAGATCACGGAACTGCAGCCGTTCCTCAACGAGCACTGGCGCGCATCGGTGAGCAAGACCAGCGGCAATCCCGCTTACGCCAAGCCGGTGGTGCTGGTGCTCTACCGGGAGGATCACAAGTTCCTGCTCGACCAGGTTCTGCCGCGGCGCGGTGTCGCACGCGCCGATTACGATCTGGTGATTGCATCCCAGCCGTATCGCGCCAGCGCTTCGGTCGAATTCAAGTCGAAGAAGGTGCTTGCGCCGCTCGCGCGCAGCCTTGCGCCCGGAGGCCGGATGATCGCAATCCATTCTTGCGGCCGCGATCCGGGACTGGAGATCGTGCAGCGGATCTGGCCCGGAGAAAACCCGTTCCAGACCGATCGCCACGCCCTGTTGAAGGCCACGCGCGCCGAGCTCGGCGGCGACGGCCGCGACCTCAACTTCAACGCCTACGCCGACAACCGCTCGGTGTTCCGCTACGAAATGCACACGTTGCCCGAGGAGATCAGCGACGCGATCGGCACTTCGACCCTGCTCGCGGCCTGGAACGCCGCGGTCTACGTGGCGCAGATCGAGGACCGCCGCCTCGCCGATGTCATGGGAGACCGCGGCTATCTCGAGGCGACGCAGGAGGTGCTGCGCCGCCACGGGGGGCTGTGGTTCCTCGACGAATCGTTCGTGATCTCGCGCAAGCGCGACTGAGGGCGCCATGACCGGGCCCGCGGCCGAGGCCGATACGCGCGACAGGGAACGGGAATGCATCGTCGCGCTCGCGTCCGGCGCCTCGCTGGAGCTGTCTTCGCGCGACCCGGCTGAAATCGACGCCGGCGCCGAACACCTCGCGCCCGGCCGCGCGATCTACATCAGCATGCCGCCGGGGCAGACCTGCGACGGGATGGTGTCGCTCGCGGCCCGCGTTCGCAGGGCCGGATACCGGCCGGTTCCGCATATCGCAGCGCGCCGCATCGCCAGCCGCGCGGCGCTCGAAGATTTTCTCGCCCGCGCCGCGGGGGAAGCGGGCGTCGACAGTGCGCTGGTCATTGCCGGAGACAACGACCGCGCCAGTGGCCCGTTCGAATCCAGTCTGTCCTTGCTTGAAACCGGATTGTTCCAGAAACACGGCATCGTCCGCGTCGGCGTGGCGGGATATCCGGAAGGCCATCCCAGATTGGCGGCAGGCGCGCTCGATTCGGCGCTGATTGCGAAAAAGGCGCTCGCCCGCCGCTCGGGCCTCGAAATACAGGTGGTGACGCAGTTCTGCTTCGAAGCCGCGCCGGTGCTCTCCTGGGCGGCGAAAATGAAAGTGCACGGCCTGCCGCTGCGCATCGGCCTGGCCGGCCCGGCCAGCCTGACGCGGCTGCTGCGATTCGCGGCGCTGTGCGGCATCGGGAACTCGGTGCGGGCCCTGAAAGCGCGGCCCAGGACCATCACGCGCCTACTCGTCGATGCGGGACCGGAGATCGTGATGAGAAAACTCGTGCAGCACGCCGGGGCGACGATCGCGGGCATCCACTTCTTTTGTTTTGGCGGCCTTAACCGCACTGCGCGCTGGCTGCGCGCCGTGCGCGAAGGACGGTTTGAACTTGCGTCTGACGGCGGATTCCGGGTCGGCGTCGCCTAGGCGCGGGAAATACACGATCCCCGCGCGGTCGCAGTTCGCAAAACGGACCGGTTGCTCGTACGTGAAGATCTCGGCCATGCAGGAAGATCGGATTAACCGCAGAGGACGCAGAGAACGCGGAGTAAAGCAATACTTGGGTTTTTCCTCTGCGCCCTCTGCGTCCTCTGCGGTGAAAGAGTTTTGTGTTTCTACGCGGCCTTGTCGGAGAGCATGGCGGCGCGCTGCGGCGAAAGCCATACCACGGGCTTCGCCGCGCCGAGCTCCCTGCCGAGAGTTTTGCCCTCCGCATCGGCGAGCGCCGCTTCGCGCGCTTTTCTGATTGCTTCGGCCCGTGCGGCCGGAACCCATTCGCCTTCCGGTTCGACCAGTGCCTCGAAAATGCGCAGGAAATTTTCGCTGCCGCGCTTATGCGTGTCGCCGTAGCCCTTGATCAGCCGCGCGCATTCGGCGATCTCGAGCGCGAGTCCGGAGCTGGTGCTGGCGGCCTTCAGCACCGCCGCGAGCCAGCGCTCGATCAGCGCCTGCTCTTCGGCAAAGCGCAGGCTGGCGCGGCGCAGCGGCTTCAGCCACGCCATCGAGCGCAGCAGCATATAGCCGAATACCGTGGTGGTTTTGACGTGCATGCCAAAGTTGAAGTGTTTGCCGTTTTTTTCCGCCCAATTGCGCACCGCCCGGCCGAGCGCGCGCGGCAGCACCGAGCAAAACTCTTCAATGCCGGGCTTGAGGAACTCCACCACGACAACGGGCTCATGGGGCTTGGCGCCGGCCTCGGCGCGCACGCGCTCGAAGCGAGAGCGGCGCGTTTTCAGGTCGGCGACGCGGATCACGTCCTCGTAGCTCATCCACAGCGCAAGATGCCTCCCGGACTCATTGGTGAGCCGGTAGCCCGCCAGGCCACCTTCCAGGGCGCGCTCAGCCGCGAGGACCGGAAGAAGCCGGTCGAGATAGAGATTGGCGTAATCGGCATCCTGGTAATCAGCGAGGCGCGCCACGCCTTCTTCCAGGAATCCATGAGTTTCCACCGGAAACTGGCCGCGCACGCGCTCTGTCAGTGAACGCGCTTGCGCGCTGGGTCGGCCACGCCGGCGCTTTTGTACCTCGGTGGTGACCGGCAGCGCGCTGCCCGCAGCATGATCGTAGCCGGCGTTAAAACCGCGCAGGCTCGCGTCTGCACCCCGCGTTCGCCGTATCGCCTCTTCGCAGGCTTCACGTGAAAGCGGCAGCGCGCCCGAGCCGATCATTGCGCCGAAGAGCACCGCGTTGATCACCGTGCCCGAGGCCTGCGCGAGCGCCGCCATGTCGAACAGGATCGAGCGCTTTGCGAGTGCTTCGGCGGCTTTCAGAACGCGATCGCTGTCGAAACGGCCATCGGCCATCGCCGATTTCTCGGCAATGGAAAAGATGCGATGCGTCGAGGCGATCAGTGTCGTGCGCTCGGGGTTGATATAGCCGTTTTGCATGGCGCGAGCGGCTTCGAGCAGTTCGGAGGCCACCATGATGTCGATGTTGCCGGGGGAGGGCGTGAGCGCGAACACCGGGCGCTTGTCACCCAGGGCGCCGCGGCGCACGGGGAAGATTTCGAGGTAATACGTGGTGGCGCCGGTGCGCTGCGCCACGCCGGGAATCGAGGTGCTCTGCACTGGAAACCCTTGCGCGGTCGCGGCATCGACCAGCCAGTCGGCCATGACGCCGCCGCCTTCGCCCCCGAGCGCGGCGATCAGGATGGTGATGGGCCGTTCAGGCAAGCTCACAAGAAAACTCCTTTACCGCCAAGGACGCAAAGGACGCGAAGGAACCCATTCTTTCCTTGGCGTACTTGGCGTCCATGGCGGTTCAATTGTCGTTCACGCCGGTTGCAGCCAGCCGATCACGGTCCGCCGCGCGCGGTTTATGAACCGGTCCCAGGCGTTCGGATTCTGGATGATCTCGGCGCGAAAGAAAGACGGGCACAGCACCGCCGCGTGCGCGACTTCGCCGCACAGGCCGCAGCCGACGCAGCCGTTATTCACGTGCGCGACGGGGTCGGTGCGCAGCGGATCGGGATTGGGCTTCACCGTCAGCGACGGGCAGCCGGACAGCCGGATGCAGGAATGGTCGCCGGTGCAGACGTCGTCATCGACGCCGAAGCGTGTGCGAACCACGCGCTCGCCTGCTTTGAGCGCCGCGGCGACCTGCGGGCGGATGCGGCGCTGGCGCTCGAGCTGGCACTCGGCGTCGGCGATGATGACCTTCAGACCCTTGTAGGTGGACGCCATCGCCTCTCGCAGCGCCTTCGCCATCTCGCTGACGCGGTAGGTGTAGACGGATTTCATCCAATTGACGCCGACGCCTTTCAGCGCGCGCTCGATGCTCATGTCCGTGGACTTCGATTCGTTCTGGTGCACCGAAGACGGGATGTTCTGCGTGCCGGTGGCCGAGGTGTAGCCGTTCTTCATGATGACGAGGATGCCGTCGTCCTTGTTGAACACGGCGTTGGCGACACCCGACGTGAGGCCGTTGTGCCAGAAGCCGCCGTCGCCCATGATGGTCACGGTGCGCTTGCCGAACATCGGCGCGATGGCGGAGTTGGACGCGAGGCCGAGGCCGTAGCCGAGCACGGTGTTGCCGATGTTGAACGGCGGCAGGGTGGAGAAGGTGTGGCAGCCGATGTCGGCCGAGATGTGGAACGCGCCCGACTCGCGCTCGATCAGCTTCATCGCCGAGAACACAGGGCGCTCGGGGCAGCCGACGCAGAAACCCGGCGGGCGCGCCGGGACGGGAACGCCGAGCAGCTCGGCGGCGCGCTGCTTCGGCGCGGTGAGCGTCTGGAATACCCGATGTATATGGCCGGTGTCGATGCCCGTTTTTTCGATATGGGGCGCCATGGCCTCGATCCATTTCGCCATCCCCGCAAGCACGACCTCGCCGGTGTATTCGCCGGCCATCGGGAGAAAGTCCTTGCCGTGGACCTTGGTCTGCAGATCGGCGCGGCGCAGGATGACGTGCAGCGCGTCCTCGAGGTACGCCGGCTGGCCTTCCTCGACCATGAGCACCGCGTGCTTGCCGGCGCAGAACGCGGTCACTTCCTCCGGTATGAGCGGGTAGGTGACGTTCAGCACGTAGATCGGGATCTTCGAGCCGCCAAAGGCATCCGCGAGCCCGAGCTGCTGCAGCGCGCGTACCGTCACGTTGTACATGCCGCCCTGGGTGACAATGCCGACTTCTTCGCTCATTTGCGTATCGGCACCGTTGAACACCTCGTTCAGCTTGTGCTCGCGGATGAATTTCGCCGCCGCCGGCCAGCGCACTTCAACTTTGTGCTTTTCCTGTGCATAGGTCGAAGGCGGCATCGGAATCCGGCCGACATCGAAATCCGGGTTCTTCAGCGTGTTCTTGCGCGAGAACTGCGGCGCGATGTTGTCCTTGGTCTCGAACGATCCGTGCACGTGGCAGGCGCGAATGCGAAGCTCGAGCATCACCGGGGTGTTGGACACTTCCGACAACTGGAAGCCCTTTTCCACCATGTTGACGATGGTGGGAAGGTTCGGGCGCGGGTCGAGCAGCCAGATCTGCGATTTCATCGCGAACGCGTGGCTGCGCTCCTGGATGATGGAGGCGCCCTCGCCGTAGTCCTCGCCGATCACGATCAGGGCCCCGCCGCGCACTCCGGCCGAGGCGAGATTGGACAACGCGTCGGAGGCGACGTTGGTGCCGACCGTAGATTTCCATCCCACCGCTCCGCGCAGCGGGTAATTGATCGACGCGCCCAGCAT
>JBGPLD010000090.1:0-5725 GCA_041486325.1 Gammaproteobacteria bacterium | reverse complement strand
GCTCCAACGCTCCAAGAAATACGCTCGAGCCGACAAGGAGCGCAGCCCAAAGCAGCATCTGCGCCGCCACGGGTATCACCGGCGCGACGATCCACACCGCCACCGCGAGCATCATCACGCCGAAAAACTGTTTTACCGCCTTCATCCAGTGCCCGGATTTCGGCAGAAGCATGCCCTCCGAAACTCCGACCACAAGCAGCGGAACTCCCATGCCGATCGACATCGAGAATAGCGCCGCTCCTCCGAGCACGGTGTCGCGCGTCTGGCCTATGTAGAGCAGCGCGCCGGCGAGCGGAGCGGCTACGCACGGAGAGACGATCGCCGCGGAAAGCACGCCCATCAGCGCCACAGCGCTCCAGTGACCGCCGCCGAGGCGGTTGCTCGCTCCGGCAAGATGCGCATGCCAGTCTGAAGGCAGCTGCAGCTCATAGAAGCCGAACATAGACAATGCGAGCAAAACGAAGACCGCCGCGAACGCTCCCAGCACCCAGGCATTTTGCAGCGCCGCCGACAGCAGGCTCCCGGAAAGCGCGGCGCCAACGCCGATGGCCGTGTAGGTCACCGCCATGCCGAGAACGTAGGCAAGCGAAAGAAGCAGCGCGCGCCGGCGCGTGACCTTGCGTCCTTCGCCGATGATGATTCCGGAGAGAATCGGAACCATGGGAAGCACACAGGGCGTAAACGTGAGCAGCAGCCCGGCGCCGAAAAACACGGCCATGATGGCCCACAATCGGCCGGATTCCAGCACGTCGGCAAATCGCATCTCATCGCTTCCAGCGCCTGCGATGACGCGATCGGGCGACGACGCCTCGAGAGCGCCTTTCAGGATTGATTTGCCCGCGACGCCGGCGGCGTCAAGGCGGAACTCGGCGCTTTGCACCTGCGGTATGTAGCACACGCCGACATCGGCGCAGCCCTGCGAGGTTACGAGAAGCTTGACACGGTTTGCGCCGGCGGCCTCGAGCGGAAGACGAATGCGTACTTCCTTCCTGTACGTCTCGGTCTTGCCGAAGAACTGGTCCTCGTGGACCTCGCCCTTCGGAAACAGCGCCCGCCCGACCTTTACCGTGGCAGGCTCCGCGGCGAAGCGGAAGCGCTCGCGGTACAGGTAATAGCCGTCGGCAATGGCATAGCGGATTTCAATCGTCCCGGCGTCCAGCACCTTCGCAAAGAAGCGAAACGCCTTTTCCGGCGGGAGCAGGTCGTTCTCGGTCGCTCCGCTCGCCGGTGGCAATGCGGGCACCAGCAGCAATGCGATCAGCAGCGATCTGCGCATGAATTTCACGAGGGCTGCGTTTCCGCATCGACCCAATCGAGATAGGCGGGAAGTCCTCCCGCCAATGGGACAGCGATGATTTCAGGAAGTTCGTAAGGATGGGCGGCACGGATCGCCGCTTCCAGCTCGGGATAGCGGCTGCGAGTCGTTTTGATCAGCATGGGGATTTCCTCGGCATCCTCGATCTCGCCTTTCCACCGGTACACAGAGCGGCAGGGAGAAAGGATGTTGATACAAGCCGCGAGGCGCTTTTCCACGAGCGCATGCGCGAGCTTCCCGGCGATTTCGCGGTCGGGCAGATTCGTGATGACGAGATAGGAGTCCATGGATTTCAAGCAGTCTGTGCGATTCTCGGAACGCCGTCGGCGACCGTGCGAAATCGGAGCTGGACGCCCAGCTCCGATTTCATGCGGCGGTTGACGAGGCGCCGCGACTCGTTCATGAAAGACAATTGCGCAGCCGGAATTAGACGCGCCTCCCTTTCGAATGGAAGGCGCGGCGGCCGCGCAAGCCCGGCGCGATCGGCCACGAGGTCGAGGAAATCGCCCATTTTCATCTGACTGTCGTCGCTCGCGTTGTAGATGCCGCGCGCATGCTTCGATTCCAGCGCGGCAACCAGGATCGCCGCAAGATCGTCCGCGTGGATGTGGTTGGTGTAGACATCGTCTTCGGCGCGCAGCACCGGCGTGCCGCGCCTCAGGCGCTCGAGGGGCAGACGGTCGGATGCGTAGATGCCCGGCGCGCGAAGAATGACGATCTCCACGCGATTGCGCTCGCCCCATTCCGCCAGCGTGCGTTCGGCGTCCAGCCGGCGCTTGGCGCGAGCGGTTTGCGGATTGGTCGGGTGCGTTTCATCGACGAATTCTCCGGCACAATCTCCATAGACGCCGCTCGTGCTTATGTACACCAGTCGCTGTGGTAACATGGCGCCGCTTTTGCGCGGCGATTCTAGCGCGGTAACCAGATTGCGGGTGCGCCGGTCGATCTCGTCGGTGCCCCCCGGCGGCGCGAGATGGGCGATGCGCCGCGCGCGGCCGGCGAGCGGCGCAAGCGATTCAGGCTTGTCGAGGTCGCCCTCGACAAGCTCGACCCCGCATGCGGCAAGCGCGGGATCGTGCGCGCGCACGAGGGCCGAAACCTGATAGCGCCGCTGCAGCTCCGGCAAAGCGCGGCGGGCGATGTCGCCGCAGCCGACGATGAGCAAACTCTCCATGAACGAATCTTACCCCGTGCTTCGATGACGCATCAGATCACCATCCGCAACACCGGCCACCGGTTCCAGGCTCAGGACGGCGACAGCATACTGCAGGCAGCCTTGAGCGCCGGGCTCGTGCTGCCGTACGGATGCCGCGACGGCGCCTGCGGCACGTGCAAGGGCAGGCTTATCGAGGGTTCGATCGACTATGGGCGTTACTCGGAGAAGGCTCTCACCGCCGAAGAACGCGCCGGCGGCCACGCCCTGTTTTGCCAGGGAAAAGCGCTTACCGATATCGTGATCGAGGCGCGCGAGGTACGCAAGGCGGGCGACATTCAGGTTAGAAAGCTTCCGGCGCGCGTGAGCAAGCTCGAGCGCGTTGCGGACGACGTCATGATCCTGCATCTCAAGCTGCCGGCGAACGAGCGCCTGATGTTTCTCGCTGGACAGTACATCGACATCCTGCTGAAGGACGGCACCAGACGAAGCTTTTCCATGGCGAACGCGCCGCACGACGACGAGTTTGTCCAGCTCCATATCCGGCATGTCCCGGGTGGATCGTTCACCGATCATGTGTTCACGGCGATGAAGGAGCGCGACATTCTGCGCTTCGAGGGGCCGCGCGGGACGTTTTTCCTGCGCGAGGAATCCGGCAAGCCGCTGGTTTTCGTCGCCTCGGGCACTGGATTTTCTCCGATCAAGGCCGTCATCGAAGCAGCGCTGAAGAAGGGCGTCTCGCGGCCGATGACGCTCTACTGGGGAGCGCGCCGCCCCAAGGACCTCTATCTGGGCGATCTGCCCAAGCGCTGGGCGGCCGGGCATCCGGGATTCCGCTACATCCCGGTAATCTCCGAGGGGCTGCCCGAAGACGCGTGGCAGGGACGAACCGGATTCGTGCACCGCGCGGCGATGGCGGATCTGCCGGACCTTTCGGGCCACCAGGTCTATGCCTGCGGCGTGCCCATCATGGTCGATTCGGCGCGGCGCGATTTCATTGCGCAGTGCCGGCTGCCGGAAAACGAATTCTTCGCCGACTCCTTCACCACGGCGGCGGATAAACCTGCCTGAGGCACCATCCGATCCTTGCATAGATCCCATCACGCAAGCGCTTCACCCAGATAGGCCTCGCGCACCCTGGGGTCGGCCAGAAGCGCGCGCGCATCGCCCGAAAGCGCGATCTCTCCGATTTCCATGACGTAGGCGCGGCTCGCGAGCTCCAGCGCGCGCCGCGCGTTCTGCTCCACCAGAAGAATCGTTACGCCGGCGCCGTTGATGTCGCGGATCACTTCGAAGATCCTCTGCGCCACGATCGGGGCGAGTCCCATGCTCGGCTCATCCAGCACCAGCAGCTTCGGGCGGCTCATCAGGCCGCGGCCGATGGCAAGCATCTGCTGCTCGCCGCCGGAGAGCGTGCCGGCGCTCTGGCGGCGGCGCTCTGAGAGGCGCGGGAACAGTTCGAATACGCGCCTGCGGTCCGATTCGATCCCGCCGTCGGCGCGAGTATAGGCGCCCATCGCGAGGTTTTCCTCGACGGTGAGCTGCGCAAACACGCCGCGCCCCTCCGGCACCATCACGATCCCGGAGCGGGCGCGCTGGAACGCGGGCACGCCGGCAAGGTCGCGGCCGCCGAATCGCACTGCGCCCGGTGCCGTCGGGATAAGGCCCGAGATCGCCCGCAGCGTGGAGGATTTCCCCGCGCCGTTCGCGCCGATGAGGCAGACGAGTTCGCCGGCGGCGATTTCGAAATCGATGCCTTTTACGGCAACAATGCCGCCGTAGGCGACGCGCAGTCCCCGGACTTCAAGCAAGCGCGCCTCCCACCGGGCCGTCGCTCGCGATGGCGCGCCCCAGGTACGCTTCGATCACTTTCGGGTCGCGCTGAACCTCGGCAGGCAAGCCTTCCGCAATCCGGCTGCCGTAGTCGAGCACGGCGACCCGATCGCACAGCCCCATCACCAGTTTCACGTCGTGCTCGATGAGCAGGACGGTCACGCCTCTGGAACGGATTGCCTCCAGGAGTTTTCTCAGCGCGCCGGTCTCGGTCGCGTTCATGCCGGCGGCCGGCTCATCGAGCGCGAGCAACTTCGGATCGGTGGCAAGCGCGCGGGCAATCTCGAGCCTGCGCTGGTCGCCGTAGGGAAGATTGCGCGAAAGCTCGTCGCGACGAGCGGCAAGTCCGACAAATTCAATCAGAGCCAGCGCGCTTTCGTGAATTCCGCGCTCCTCCGCAAGCGTCCTGCGGTTGCGCAGCACCGCGCCGAGCACGCCGGCACGCGTGCGCACGTGCCGTCCTACCATGACGTTCTCGAGCGCACTCATATTGGCAAACAGGCGGATGTTCTGGAAAGTGCGGGCGATGCCGCGCCGGGCCACTTCGTGCGGAGCACACGCGGCCAGCGGCGCGCCGTCGAATTCGAATGTGCCGGCGTCCGCCTGGTAAAGGCCTGTGAGAACGTTGAAGAACGTAGACTTGCCGGCGCCATTGGGACCGATCAGGCCGTAGATCTCGCCGCGGCGAATGGCAAGCGACACATCGGACAGGGCCCGCACGCCGCCGAATCCTTTGGCGATACCGTTCGCGCGCAGCAGAAGTGAGTTCATTGGGCGAACTCGCGCTTGCGCACCTTGGCCGGCCACAACCCCGCCGGCCGGAAAAGCATGACCAGGATGAGCGCCAGACCGAAAAGGAGCATGCGGATCGCTTCGGGGTCGACGATCACCTTGCCAAAGACGGCCTGTTGCGCCGGAACGACCGTGAAGCGGATCACCTCCGGCAGGCCGGTGAGCAGCACTGCGCCGAGGATCACGCCGGCAATGTTGCCCATCCCGCCCAGGACCACCATCGAAACCACCATGATCGACTCGAGCAGGCTGAAGCTCTCCGGGCTGATGAAGCCCTGGATCGAGGCGAACAATCCCCCTGCGAGTCCGCCGAACGAAGCTCCCATTGCGAAGGCCAGCAACTTGATATTGCGCGTGTTGATGCCCATAGACTTGGCGGCAATTTCGTCCTCGCGGATCGCCTCCCACGCGCGGCCTATGCGCGAATCCTGCAGCCGGACGTTCACGGCGATGATGGCGAGCGTGATCAGGAGGAGCGCGTAGTAATACTTTTGCGGACCTGAGAAATCGACGCCGAAAATTTTCTCGCGCGTGCTGAACGAAAAGCCTCCGATCTTCAAGGGGTCCACGAGGTTGATTCCCTGCGGTCCGTTGGTGATGTTGACCGGGGCGTTGAGATTGTTGAGGAAAAT
>JBGPLD010000089.1:0-5729 GCA_041486325.1 Gammaproteobacteria bacterium | reverse complement strand
TCCAGCTTGGACGACGGGATCTTGGCTGCCGCGATCCTCGACTGCAGGACCTTGAGGCCCTTGGCGATGTCCGAAGAAATATTTCCGTGATTCATGATTTGTTCCCCCTTATACCCGTATCGTGATACTGCAATTGCCTGTCGGCAAGCTGAAACTGAAAGGCCACCCGGGCTGGCCTTTTACCGGCGAGCTGTTTCAGGCCCGAGGGTTTAACATAGCGCGGACGAATTTAATCTGGAGCCCGCCATGAAACTGGTCGACCGCGTCAAGAACATCTGCCTGACCCCGAATACAGAATGGCGGGTGATCGCCGGCGAATCCACCTCGAACAAGCTGCTGACGGACTACGTCGCGCCGCTCGCAATCATCGGGCCGGTCGCGGGCCTGATCGGCAACTCGCTGGTGGGCTACAGCACGCCGCTCGCCGGCACCTATCGCGTCCCCTTCCTCGCGGGCCTGGGAATCGCGGGGTTCAGTTTCGTGATGATCTTCGTCAGCATATTCATCATGTCGCTTGTCATCGATGCGCTCGCGCCCCAGTTCGGTGGCGTGAAGAACCCGAAGCAAGCGCTCAAGGTGGCGGTGTACGCCTATACGCCCGCCCTCGTCGGCGCCGTCTTCCAGGTCCTTCCGTCGCTGATCATGCTTGCCGGGCTCGCCGCGCTCTACGGCCTGTACCTGCTTTACCTCGGCCTTCCGAGTCTGATGAAATGTTCGGAAGAAAAGACGTTTAACTACACGGCGGCGGTGGCGATCTGCGCCATCGTGCTCGCGCTAATCGCCAGCGCGGTCGCGAGCGTGTTCACAGGGAAGTGACGATGCGCCCCCAGGAGTGGGGATTGTCGGATCAGCTCCGCTCGATCTCCAGCCGGTGGGCCTTGCGCCCGCCGCGCGGGGTATGCTCGACCATCGGGGCGGTTGCGAGCAGGTTCCTCGACAGCTCCACCGCGCGCGCTGCAAGCTGCCGCGCGCCCTCGCGCAGCTCGCCGCTGTTCATGACGTGCTCGATGTTGCGCTCCATGTCCTCGGCGGACCAGCCGCGCGAATGCGCGATGTATGGAAACTGCGGAAAGTGGAAGCCGAGCTCGGAGAAGAAGCACAGCATCTCGCCGGCCACGCCCTGAACGTTGTCCTGCCCGCCGGTAATCAGGAACGCCGCGACCTTGCGGCGGATGAGCACGTTGTCGCGGATCGTGATCTGGTTCTGGATGCAGTTGAGGCGCTCGGCCATTTTGAAGTACAGAGCGCTCGCCACGCCCCAGCGGATCGGCGTGGAAACGAGCACCACGTCGCTCCAGTGCACCAGCGCCTCGTACACCTGGGTGAGCTCGTCTGTCGCGTCCATCTGCGTGATCGAGCAGGGCCAGGTGCAGGCGTTCGCGCTCTTCGAGTAGTAGCCCTCGCAATTGCGGAACTTGAGCGCGGAGAGCCGGATGAGCTTCGTTTCGCAGCCGAGCGCGTCGCGCGCGTGCTCGAGCGCGACGCCGAGGAGAAAGTCGGAAGTCGAGTAGCGCGGGTTCGCCTCGTCCATGTTGGTGGTCGAGATGCCGACGACGCGCGTCGCACCGGGCCGGCGCTCGACCGGCCGCGACAGCGGGTGCGGCTCGTGCGGTTTCTTGCTGCGCGCAGTGGGATTGTCGGTGCGCACGAGCAGGCGGCCATTCTCCGCGCGCGCTTCGTACGCGGGAACGCGGTCATCCTCGAACCCCGCCTCCCCCTTTCCGGTGCGGCGGTCGAATTTCCAGTGGTGCCAGGGACAAACGACGTACTCGCCGTCCAGGCGCCCCTGCCCGAGCGGACCGCCCACGTGGTTGCAGGTGCCGGAGATCACGCCGAACTTCCCGTCGCGCCACGAAATCGCGATCCGGGTGCGTCCCAGCGTCGCTTCGGTGAGCTCGGCGCGCTGAAATTCGGCGACCGGCCCCAGGTCCTGCCATTTCGCTTCCGCCATTTCAATTCCCTCCCAGAAGTCAGCCCCGCGTCCTCACCCCCGACCCCTCTCCACGAAGTGGAGAGGGGAGCATTTCTCGCCCTTCTCCCGGATGGGAGAAGGGATGGGGATGAGGGCACGGGGAATCAGCGTTTTGCCAGCAGGGCGCGGCCGATCTCGAATCCCCCGGTGATGAACGCGAGCAGTCCCGGCCCGCGGTCCTTGAGCCCGAGAATCTCTTCGCCGGTCGCCACCGCGGCGACAAAGTCCCGGGTGTGCCAGTGGCCGCCATGCGGCAATTTCGGCAGCTGTGCGGCGTCGAGGCGCGGCCAGGGACTGACGTAGGCGTACGGCTGCGGGTAATACTCGTCCCCCGGCGATACGCCGACGCCTATGGACTTTGCCGTCCCGGCAGCGCCTTCCTCCAGCCGCACCAGGGTCGCGATGTCGAAATGGTGCGGCCAGCAGCGCACGGGGCCCGGGCCGGGACTCAAGCCGGCCAGCTTTGACCTGAATTCTTCCAGCACATCGGCGGAACCCCCGAACCAGCGCGAAAGTTCGCTCAGCTCCCGTTCCTGCATATGGAGATCGTAGGGCCTGCCGCTGGCTACCGGGTGCCTGGGCATGGCATACGGCAGCTCGACGCCCCCTGCGGGCTTCAGACCTGCTACCCGCAATCTCGAATCGATCCAGGCACCCATCGCCGCATTCGTCTTCCCGTCCAGCGTGAGAGTATCGACGACCCGGCCACCGCGCGCGACGAGGAGCGCGAGGTCGGCGACGCGAAGACCGACACGAACGTCGCCCTTGCTGGAGAGCAGCGGCGGGCAGAAAAGGGCCCCATGCACGGCATCCCATTCGAGGCTGGAATGGCTGTCGTCCGGGGCCGCGCTGAGGTTCGCGCGGGCCGCCTTGGTCGCCCACTGGAGGGCATGATGCGAATGGATCCGGGCAACGCCGAGCGCAGTGGGCGGCGTCCTGCCCAATTTCGACCAATCGAATGCCATCGCAAGACCTCCGTCGCGCGCAGCGGCCGGTCGCTTCGACAAAAGTTCATCGAGACGCCGTGACCGGACTATAGTGGAAATACGGGACTATCATAAGTGACCCCTATGCGCCGGCTGCATTTCCTGTGGGTTTTCGTGTCTGCCTGGGCGCTCGCCGCGCCGGACCCGGTCGTGCTGCTGACGATAGAAGGCGCCATCGGCCCCGCGACCGCGGACTACGTGCATCGCGGTCTCGAGAGTGCCGCCCGGCAAAGCGCCCAGCTCGTGGTGCTGCGCATGGACACGCCGGGAGGCCTGGACACTTCCATGCGCGCAATCATCAAGGACATCCTCGCCTCACCCGTGCCGGTTGCCGCCTACGTCGCCCCCGCCGGCGCGCGCGCCGCGAGCGCCGGCACGTACATTCTTTACGCCAGCCATATCGCGGCCATGGCGCCCGCGACCAATCTCGGCGCCGCGACTCCGGTGGCGATAGGGATCGGCGGCGCGCCCGACAAGGGAAGCCCCGACGAGCAGAAGTCCGAAGGGAAAAGCGGCAAGGCCGGCGGCGGCGACAAGGGCTTGCCCGATGCCATGACGCGCAAGGCGGTGCAGGACGCCGCGGCCTACATTCGCGGCCTGGCGCAACTGCGGGGCCGCAATGCCGACTGGGCGGAGCGCGCGGTGCGCGAGGCGGTCAGCCTTTCGGCGCAGGAGGCGCTGAAACTCAAGGTCATCGACGTCGTCGCGGATGACGTGGCGCAGTTGCTGGGGCGGCTCGACGGCCGCACGCTCGATGTGCAGGGAAAGGCGCAGCGGCTCGCCACGGCGGGTGTTTCGGCCACCGCCATCGAACCGGATTGGCGCACGCGTTTCCTCGGCACCATCACGCATCCGACGATTGCCTACGTCCTGCTGCTGCTAGGAATCTACGCGATCGTGTTCGAATTCTCGAATCCGGGCCTCGTGCTGCCCGGCGTCGCGGGCACGATCGCGCTGCTCATCGCGCTGTATGCGCTCCACCTGCTGCCGGTGAACTACGCGGGGCTCGCGCTCATTGTGCTCGGCATCGGTTTCATGGTGGCGGAGATATTCCTGCCCGCGTTCGGCTCGCTCGGCATCGGCGGCTTGATCGCGTTCGTGGTCGGATCCGTGATTCTCATCGACGCCGACGTGCCGGGTTTCGGGCTGCCGATCGGGTTGATAGCCGGCGTCGCCGTCACCAGCGCGGCGTTCCTCATCGTGATGGTCGGAATGGCGCTCAGCGCGCGCCGGCGCCCGGTGGTGAGCGGCCGCGAAGCGATCGTGGGCAGTCCCGGCGAAGTGCTGGATGATTTCGAGCGTGAAGGCTGGGCCCGCGTGCAGAGCGAGACCTGGCGCGTGAAAAGCGGCGCCCCCATGAAAGCCGGCCAGCGCGTGCGCGTCGCCGCCATCGACGGCCTCGTCCTCGAGGTCCACCCCGAAAAAGATTTAGGAGAAAAACCGTGATATTCGATTACTTCATTCCGGCCGTCCTGATCCTTGTCATCGTTGTCGCCTTCTGGTCGCTGCGCGTCCTGCGCGAGTACGAGCGCGGGGTGGTGTTCCAGCTCGGGCGCTTCTGGTTGGTGAAGGGTCCCGGTCTCATCGTCCTCATTCCGGTTATCCAGCAGATGGTGAAAGTGGATCTGCGCATTGTGGTGCTCGACGTTCCTCCGCAAGACGTGATCACGCGCGACAACGTTTCGGTAAAGGTCAACGCCGTCGTGTACTTCCGCGTGGTCGATCCGCAGAAGGCGGTGATCCAGGTGGCCGACTTCCTGAATGCGACCAGCCAGCTTGCGCAGACCACGCTGCGGGCCGTGCTCGGCAAGCACGAGCTCGACGAGCTGCTCGCCGAGCGCGAGAGGCTGAATCTCGACATTCAGAAGACACTCGACACGCAGACCGATGCCTGGGGCATCAAGGTGTCGACGGTCGAGATCAAGCACGTGGACCTGAACGAATCCATGGTCCGCGCCATCGCGCGCCAGGCCGAGGCCGAGCGCGAGCGCCGCGCCAAGGTGATTCACGCCGAAGGCGAACTGCAGGCATCGGACAAGCTGCTGCAGGCGGCCCAAATACTCTCGCAGCGCGCCGAGGCGATGCAGCTGCGCTACCTGCAGACCCTCACCAACATCTCGGGCAACAAGGCGACCACCATCGTCTTCCCGGTGCCCATGGACTTGATCACGCCGCTGCTCGAAGCGATGAAGAAGCCGAAAACCTGAGTCCTGCCTAGTTGTGACGGAGGGGACCGGGCGCGGCCCTGGCTTCGCGGATCGCCCGCCAGATGCGGTGCGGCGAAGCCGGCATGTCGAAATGAGTCACCCCGGCCTGGCGCAGCGCATCGAGCACCGCGTTCATGAGCGCGGGCAGCGAGCCGGTGACGCCCGCCTCGCCCACGCCTTTTGCGCCCAGCGGATTGGTCGCCGTCGGAACGGGATGTTCCCTTAGCGTGAGCCCGTTCACCAGCCCCGCGCGCGGCATGGCGTAATCCATGAAGCTGCCGGTAAGAAGCTGCCCGGTGTCGGCATCGTGGATCAGCTGCTCGCCGAATACCTGCCCGGCGCCTTGCGTGATCCCGCCCTGCATCTGGCCTTCGACGATCATGGAGTTGATGATGTTGCCGGCGTCGTCCACCGCGGCGTAGCGCACGATCTCGGCGATGCCGGTCTCGGGCTCGATCTCGATCTCGGCGACGTGGCAGCCGTTCGGATAGGTCGCGCCGATCTTGCTCTCGGTCTTGACGTTCAGCGGATGCGGCGTCGCGGCCGCGTATTTTTTTGCGAGCG
>JBGPLD010000088.1:0-5755 GCA_041486325.1 Gammaproteobacteria bacterium | reverse complement strand
TGCGGGGATAGGATTTGAACCTATGACCTTCGGGTTATGAGCCCGACGAGCTGCCAGACTGCTCCACCCCGCGCCCGGTACAGAAGCGGAATTATAGCAGTGGTGTTGAAAAAGTGTCAAACCAAATCGGTCTTTTTTCTCTCCAAAGGCTTAGATGCGCTCAGTCTCTCCGGAGCGGGGCTGCCATACCATGAGCCGCTTTTCGGCAACACTCACGGTCCAGTCGAGAATCAGCGCAAACGCAGTCAGCACAATGACACCGGCGAATACCGTATTGATGTCAAAAACACCTTCAGCCTGGAGAATCAGATAGCCAATGCCTTTCGCAGAGCCTAGATATTCGCCGACCACTGCACCGACAAAGGCAAGCCCCACCGAGTTGTGCAGGCTCGCGAACACCCAGCTCATCGCGCTCGGCATGTAGACGTGGCGCAGCAGCTGGCGCGGACTCGCCCCGAGCATGCGCGCGTTGGCGAGCACCAACGGGTTCACCTCGCGCACTCCCTGGTAGACGTTGAAGAACACTATGAAGAACACGAGCGTTACCCCCAGCGCCACCTTCGATGCGATGCCGAGGCCGAACCATACAAAGAAAATCGGCGCCAGAATCACCCGCGGCATGGCGTTGATGGCCTTGATGTAGGGATCGAGGATTGCCGAAGCCATAGGCGACAGGGCAAGCCACAGCCCGATTACCACGCCGAGCACGGTGCCGATGAGAAACGCAAGCAGCGTTTCGACCAGGGTCACCCACAGGTGCTCATAGATGTCGCCCGAAGCGAACCAATTCCAGATGCGCGCCAGTACCTTGATCGGCTCGCCGAAGAAAAATGCCGCCTGATTCGCTTCGGAAAAATAAACAGGGGGCAGCAGTGTCGGGCTCGTCAGGACATGCCAGAGTCCGAACGACAGGACGAGCAACACAGCCTGGTAGAACCGAAGCCTCCCCGCCCCGCCGCCCTGTCTATTGTTTTTGCTGTTGGGCATAGCCTTTGAGCACCTCTTCCTTCATCGCACGCCAGATTCCCGAATGCAGCTCCACGAAGCGCGGCGTCAGGCGGATCTCGGCGACATCGCGCGGACGCGCGAGGTCAATCAAATAGTCGCCTATCGGGTGCGATGCGGGTCCGGCCGACAGCACTACCACCCGGTCGGACAGAGAAATCGCCTCCTCGAGATCATGGGTGATGAACACCACCGATTTGCGATCGGCGGACCACAGATCGAGCAGCTCGTTCTCCATCAATTGCCGGGTCTGGATGTCCAGCGCCGAGAACGGTTCGTCCATGAGAAGAATCTGCGGATTGAGAATGAGCATCTGGGCGAGCGCTACGCGCTTTCGCATTCCGCCGGAAAGCTGGTGAGGGTAGCGATGTCCGAACCCGCTCAGCCCGACGCGCTTGAGCCAATCGTGGCCGCGTTCAACAGCTTCGGGGCGCGCTACGCCCTGGAAATCCAGGCCGGCGATGACGTTTTCGATCGTGTTGCGCCAAGGCATGAGCGCGTCGGATTGGAACATGTAGCCAGCGCGGTAATTGACTCCCCTGAGAGACTCTCCAAAAACAGATACCGTGCCCAGAGAAGGCAGGAGCAATCCTGCGGCAATGTTGAGCAGTGTCGATTTGCCGCAACCTGTGGGGCCCACCACGGAAACGAATTCGCCGGCGCCGACGGTGAGCGTCGTGTCCTGGACCGCGGTGTATCGTTGCGAAGGATCGTCGCGCGAGATGAATGTGCAGGCGATTCTCTCGAGCGCGAGCGCTGGAAGCATGGCTATCGTGTCATTCTGAGCGAAGCGAAGAATCTGCTTTTTGACTTAGCGGCTGACGCGAAGCAGATCCTTCGTCGCTGCAGAGCAGCTCCTCAGGATGACGGCTGCGTTCGCAGCCGTCATTTGTATTTTGCGTTCGCTTTCTTCACGAATTCGTTCGTATAGGTGAGCTCGAGCTTGATCTCGTTTGACTTTATCTCGGGATTGAACGTGGGCATGATTTTGAGCGCTGTCCTTGCGCCCACATCGGAGATGTAGCCGTCAGGGGAGATTGCTTCCTTTACCTTGCTGAACGAAAACAGATACAGCGCCTTGTCCCCCAGGAGGTACGACTCGGGCACGGTCCGCAGCACGTCCTGCGGCGTGGCCGTCTGGATCCACTTGTCGGCGCGGACGATGGCATTGGTGAGCGCCTGGACCGTGTTCGGGTTCTTGCGAATGAATTCCACCGGGGCGTAGAGACAGCCCGCCGGCATCGGCCCGCCCAGCACCTGCTCGGTACCCTTCAGTGTGCGGGTGTCGGCGATGATCTTTACATCGCCGTCCTGTTCAAGCTTGGTCATTACCGGGTCGGTGTTGGAGATCGCATCGATCTGGCCGCTCTTTATCGCATTGACCCCGGCCGCCCCGAGACCGACACCGATGATGGATACATCGGAAGGCTTCAGACCATCCTTGGCGATGAAGGAATTCAGGATCATATTCGTGCTCGATCCAGGCGCCGAGACGCCGACCTTCAGGCCCTTCAGGTCCTTCGGCGACCTGTAGTCCTTTGCCTTCTTTGTCGAGATGCCGATGGCTATTTGAGGCGCACGCCCCTGCTGGACGAAACACTGCAGGAACTGGCCTTTCGGCTGCATGTTGAGGGTGTGCTCGTAGGCGCCCGATACCACATCGGCGCTGCCGCCGACCACCGCGCGCAAGGCCTGCGAGCCGCCGGCAAAATCGCTGATGGTGATGATAAGACCCTCGTCCTTGAGATAGCCGAGTTGCTCGGCGATCGTGAGGGGCAGGTAATACAGCGAGGCTTTGCCGCCCACGGCGATGTGCACTTCTTTCTTTTCCAGCGCGCCTTGGGCATAAATCGACAACGGCGCAAACGCCGCGGCAGCCACGGCTATTGCTATATTAATGTTTAACATTATATCTCTCCGATATAGCCATGATTATATGATATTACTTATTGTACATTCCGTATCTTAAAAGGGGTCCGATGCTCACACGCCGGGCACGCGCTGTCAATGCACCTCAAAATAAGGACATCTGCCCGTTTGCGGGTCGATGAAATTTCTTCGTATCCAGACGGTTGCGTTCTCCCGTATTCAGGGCGAGCCGCCTGCAGGCAACGTTGAACCGGTTCCGGATGAGATCGGCAAACTGCCCCTCGCCTTTCATACGGCTGCCGAACCTGGGATCGTTCTCGCGCCCGCCTCGCATGTCGCGGATTCGCGCGAGGATGTGGGCCGCCTTGAGCGGATAATGCCGCTCAAGCCAGTCCTTGAAGAGATCCTTCACCTCCCAGGGTAACCTTACCAGCGTGTAGCCGGCCATCCGCGCGCCCGCTTCGCTCACAGCCTCGAGCACCGCTTCCATGTCTTTGTCGTTCAGGAACGGAATGATCGGCGCAACGAGGACACCGCAGGGAACACCTTGCCCGCTCAGGCGACGAATCGTCTCGATGCGGCGATAAGGCGCCGCCGCACGCGGTTCGAGGGTGCGGGCGATCTCTCCGTCGAGCGTGCCGATGGAAATAAATACGTGGACCAACCCCTCTTGCGCCATGGGTGCAAGCAGATCGAGATCGCGCTCGATCAGCGAACCCTTGGTGACGATTCCCACCGGATGGCGGAATTCGCGCAGCACTTCCAGAACGCCGCGAGTGATGCGATGTTCGCGCTCGATCGGCTGATACGGATCGGTATTCGAGCCCAGCGATATTACCTCGCAACGGTAACCCGGCCTGGCCAACTCCTTGCGCAGCAGATCGGCGGCATTCGCCTTGGCGAACAGCCGGGTTTCGAACTCAAGCCCGGGAGAGAGCCCAAGATAGGCATGGCTCGGCCTTGCATAGCAGTAAACGCAGCCGTGCTCGCAGCCTTGGTAGGGATTGATGGACTGCGTGAAGGGAAGATCGGGCGATTCGTTGCGTGTGATGATGTGGCGCGCATCCTGCAGCGTGACCACGGTCTCGGGCCGGGACGGAATCCCGGTTTCCGGTTCGTGCTCGTGTATACGGGCGAGCTTCTCGAAACGCCCCTGCGGGTTGTCCGCCGCGCCGCGTCCCTTAATCGTCGCATGCGGCCTGAGCATCGCATTCCGCCTAGCGCAGATCCGCCGGAGCGGCATGCAATTCGGTCGTTTTTCCCGCTTTCACCACCTGGCCGGGCAGCTCGTGGTTGACGATGGCGCCGAGCAGCCTGGACGCCGCCAGCAGTCGGTTCAAATCAACGCCGGTCGAATAGCCCATGCACTCGAGCATGTGCACCAGATCCTCAGTGCATATGTTGCCCGTTGCGCCAGGTGCGAACGGGCATCCGCCCAAGCCACCCAGGCAGGCTTCGTAGTGCGAAATGCCGGCCGCAAGACCGGACAGCACGTTGGCCAGACCCATGCCGCGAGTGTTATGAAAATGCAGAGCAAGGTCCAGCTCCGGCCAGCGCTCTCTTGTTTCCATGCAAAGCGCGAGCACCTGTTTCGGATTTGCCATGCCCGTCGTGTCGGCAAGCGTGACGCTGTCGACGCCCAAATCCACATAGCGATGCACGAATTGCATGACTCGCCCGGCTGCCTGCTCGCCTTCGAACGGACAGCCGAACGCGGTGGACAGAGCGCCGGATACCGCGATGCCAGTCCCTTCCAGGGTGCGCACGATCTTCTCAAAATCTTCGAAGGACGCGGCCGTCGGGCGCCGCACGTTGGCCCTATTATGGGTTTCGGAAACCGAAACGACGAGGTTCACTTCGTTCACCCGCGCGGCGATCGCGCGCTCCGCCCCCTTGAGGTTGGCAATCAGGGCGACATACTTCACGGAAGCGTTGCGCCTGATTCCTGCCATGACCGCTTCCGCGTCGCGCAGGTTCGGCACGGCTTTGGGAGAAACGAAAGAGGTCACCTCGATTTTCGCGAGGCCTGTTTCCGAAAGCGCGTCGAGAAGCTCGATCTTCCGTTCAGTCGGGATGAACTGCGGCTCGATCTGGAAGCCGTCGCGGGTCACCACCTCGTGTATGTGCGTGTGCTGCATTGCTGCTCCTTTGGCGGGACGCGGCGCGCGCTCCGCTAAATCGCCCTGCTCTCCCGTAGTTCCGCAATGTCCGCCTCGCTGTACCCGTGAGCGGCCAGAACGGCCGCCGTATGCTCTCCCAGGTCGGGCCCGACCCAATCGATGTCGCCGGGCGTGTCCGAGAGCTTGGGCACAATGCCCGGCACCTTGAGCTGTGTTCCATCCTTCAGCTTCACCTGCCGGATCATGTCGCGGGCCAGATACTGCGCGTCGCGGGCAATATCGGCCATGCTGTAAATCTTGCCGTTGGGGACTTGTGATTCATTCAAGATTCGCACCAGCTCATCGGCATTCTGCCTTGCAGTCCACTCTCCGATCACCCGATCGAGCTCCTCGGCGCGCTTCACACGTCCGGCATTGTCGGCAAGCGACGGATCATCGGCGAGATCGGCACGGCCGATTACGTTCATCAGTCGCCTGAAGATGCTGTCACCGTTGGCGCCAATCACCACGTGCTGATTGTCGCCGGTAACATAGGTGTTTGAAGGCACGATGCCGGTGAGATTGCTCGCCGTGCGCTCGCGCGATTCCTTGAACATGTCGTATTCGGGCAGCGCACTTTCCATCATGTTGAAGACGGCTTCATACAATGCCACGTCCACGATCTGGCCCCTGCCGCCGTTTGCGTTGCGCTGGTGCAGCGCCATGAGCACGCCGATCACCCCGTGCAGCGCAGCCAGCGAGTCGCCTATGGAAAGGTTGGG
>JBGPLD010000087.1:0-5803 GCA_041486325.1 Gammaproteobacteria bacterium | reverse complement strand
CAGGCCTCACGCGCGGGAAATGGATTTCACCGGGAAATCCATGAAAGGCTTCGTGTACGTTGCGCCGGAGGGTTTCGAGTCGGACGAGGATCTGCGAAATTGGGTGAAATTATGCGAGCGATTCGTGGAATCGCTGCCTCGCAAGTAGGGAACGAAAGACAAAAGGGCGGCCGAAGCCGCCCTTTGTTCCAAACCAACGCCGGCGCTAGGGCCGGTGCACCTTGTACACGACGTCGCTCTCGCGCGCGTGCTCGATCACCTTCGTGCCGAATTCCTGGTTGGTCCAGACCTCCGTGACCGGTACATGATCCACCTCCATTGACTCTACCCGCTGGGTGAAGTCGCTGGTGTGCCCCCTGATGTGGATGGTGTCGCCTACTCGCAACATCCCCGAATCCAGACGCACGATCGCAACGGAGA
This sequence comes from Gammaproteobacteria bacterium, assembly GCA_041486325.1. Classification (GTDB taxonomy): domain Bacteria; phylum Pseudomonadota; class Gammaproteobacteria; order Burkholderiales; family SG8-39; genus VBDM01. The sequence goes on along the minus strand of JBGPLD010000087.1, from coordinate 5,383 downwards.
GGTGGCCGAAGTAGTGGGTCACAATGCCGATGCGCTCGCCCGGTTCGGCCGCCGCGGGTGGGCTCGCCGGCGCCGGTCTTGCCGCCGGTGGCCTCACCTGCGCCGGCTTCACCGCCGCCGGGCGCGCGGCCGGCTTCGAGGTCTTGCGCGGCACGCGCCGGATTGGCGCCTTCTTCGCGGGTTTTTTCCTGACCGCCGCGGCTTTCCTGCGGACGACCGGCCGTCTGGCCGGCGCCTTCCTGCGCTTGGGCTTCGCTTTCTTCGTGGCTGCCATATCAGTAACCTCCTGCCGGATCGCCCGGTTGGTTGAAAGATGCGGTTCGTCAAATCTTAGTCCGCCTGCAGGCCGATATCAAACGCAATTTGGCGGGGTCGATCGGTCCCCGATTTGTATTGCCGGGCCGCCGGTGTAGGATGGAATCGGTGCGTCCGTCGTTCCTCAAGGGGGAGGTCAGCCATGACGTATTCCGTTGCCCGATCCGCCAGCCGCCGGCAGTTCCTGAAATTCCTCTCCGGCAGTCCCTTGCTCGCCTTTCCGGGTTTCGCGGCCTGGGCGGCCGAGAGCCTGTCGAAGTTTCCGGACCCCATCATGTGGGCGCCGTTCAACCCGCAGGATCTCATCGCCAGCCCCAAGGATGCGATCAACGTGTTCGATTTCGAGCCGGTGATGCACCGGAACGTGCCTCCGGCCCACTTCGGCTACATGGCCTCGGGCGTCGACGATGACGCGACCCTGCGCGCCAATCGCGAAGGCTTCCTGAAGTTCCAGCTCAGGCCGCGCCGGCTCGTCGACGTCAGCAAGGTCGACATGAGCACGCAAATCCTCGGCGTGAAATACGACACTCCGATCATCATTGCGCCGGTCGGCGGCCAGAAGGCCTTCCATGCCGAAGGCGAAGTCGCCGTCGCCCGCGCGGCGCGCGCCGGCAATCACTTGCAGATCCTCTCGACCTCCACCACCAGCTCGGTCGAAGAGGTCACTGCCGCGCGCGGCGCCCCGATCTGGTACCAGCTCTACGCTACCAACAAATGGGAAGTCGCCAGGGCCTTCGTGACGCGCGCGGAAAAAGCGGGCTGCCTCGCCGTCGCGGTGACGGTGGACCGCCTGGGCGGCCGCAACCAGGAGACCCAGCGCCGGCTGGCGCTCACCGACAAGCGCGACTGCTCCGGCTGCCACGATCGCAGCAGCCTGCAGGCCAACCAGAAGCGCAGGTCAATGTACGAGGGCGTCGACCTCACCGGGCTGACCAACACCCTGTCTTCCAACATGACCTGGGACTTCATCAAGCGTCTGCGCGATACGACCAGGATGAAGATCGTGATCAAGGGCATTCTCGCGCACGAGGACGCGAAGCTGTGCGTCGAGAACGGCGTTGACGCGATCATCGTCTCGAACCATGGCGCGCGCAGCGAGGACAGTGGGCGCTCGACCATCGACGCTCTGCCGGAGATCGTCGAAGCGGTCGGCGGCCGCATGCCGGTCCTGGTCGACAGCGGCTTTCGCCGCGGCAACGACATCGTCAAGGCGCTGGCGATGGGCGCGCAGGGCGTGTGCATCGGCAGGCCGTATATCTGGGGCCTGGGCGCGTTCGGCCAACCGGGCGTCGAGCGCGTGCTCGAACTGCTGCGCGTCGAGCTGCGCGTCAGCATGCAGCAGGTCGGCGCGCCCACGATCAAGCATCTCACTCCGGCCATGGTGCGCAGGGCGACCTGAGCCATAAGGCGAAAGCTCACGATCCGATGAACAGGCAAATCGGCCCGCAGGCGCTTGAATCGCAACGCAAGGAAATCAGGGATCGCCTCGAGAGCGAAAGAGACCGGATATACAAGGAGATCCTGAACTACCCGCGGCCGATTCCCGGCTGCGACCAGCAGTTCAACCACCTTCTCGAGGAACGGGAAAGAATTTCCCGCGAGCTGGACCGGTTGGACGCGCTTTCCGGAACGGAAGGTTGATCCGGGCATGTTCCGGTTTTTGCTCGCGGTCGCTGCATGCCTGCTGTCCATGGCCGTGTTCGCCGACGTTCGCGAGGGGCGTGAGACGGATGCGGTGTCCGTGCCTTACACCGACTGGGAGCTGCGGTTTCCCTCGGAGGGATGGCAACTGAACCTCAAGCGATCGGCGCCGGATGGGCGGCAGTACTACTACATGTTCACCAATTTCAGGCAGCGGCTGATCGTCTCCTTTTATCTCGAGCCCGCGTACAAGTGCGAAACAGGCGCGGATTGCCGAATCAATTTCTGGAAGAACCCCGGGCCTGCGTACGAGAATCCGAAAGACGGCCGATTTCTGGAGACCAATGGATTTTCCATCGTGGAATTTACCTCCGGTGCGGGAAACCTGGAGCAGCGCCACTGGTCGGGGCACAGGGTGAACGATGGCGTCTGGATCGACATGCATGCCTCGGTTCCGACAGCGCTGGCCACGGATTTCTCGGGATTCCAGGCGTTCACCGGGCAACTGGCGATTGCGCGAAAGCCGTCGTGCCCCGAGTGCCTGCAGCTCAAGGGCATTTCCCGGCAAGACGCCACGATTCTTTTCTCGAAAGCCAGGGCGGGCGATCCGCGAGCCTGGAGACAGCTGCAGAGTCTGGCGAGGTCGGGCGATGCCGAGGCTCAATTCATGACGGCGCGCATGTACTCCTGGGGTTCGCCTTCGCTGAAACCGGACGAAAAGCAGTCGGTTTTCTGGACCCAGAAGGCGGCGGAACAAGCGCACCCCGAGGCTGAGTCCAATTTGGGTTTCTTCATGGCTTCGGGCCGGGGGGTGGACAAGAAGGACATCGACGCCGCGGTTCTGTGGTGGACCCGGGCGGCGGAACGGGGATATGCCTCTGCGCAGCTCAATCTCGCCAATCTCTATGCGAACGAGCCTCCGCTCAAAGACGATGCAAAGGCCTTCGAGTGGCTCCGCAAAGCCGCCGAACAGGGCCTCGCGGCTGCGCAATTGAACCTCGGGGTCAGCTACGCGCGGGGTATCGGAACCGCGCGAGACCTGAAGAAGGCGCTGGAGTGGTACAGAAAAGCCGCGGAGCAGGGCGACGAGAATGCCATGGTAAATGCGGCCGCGATCTACGGTCTCGGGACACAGGACAGGCCGCTCATCACCACGGCGCTCGGCATATTGGATCATCCGCTCCTGCTGGCCAACGAGCGCGCCAAAACGCTGCGGGCCAAAATCTGCGGCGACAATCCCGGCGCCTGTCCCGATCGCCCGCAAAAAAACACTCTTCCGGGCGAAGCGCCGGGCAGGAAACAATGAACGATCTTCCGTTATTTGATCGCTGAATTCGCGGCGGGAACGACCTCATTGCATCTTCACGCCGCTCTGGCATAGAGTGGTGACCGTGGCGTCAATATTCGAGGAGCGCGGCTCATGGCTGGAGACGGAAACAGGACGAAGGTGACTCTCCTGACCGGGACGTACCGCATCAAGGGATATATCGATCTTCTGCCCGGCGCCCGGTTGACCGACTACCTGGTCGAGGCCAAGGACTTTATCGCGGTGACCGATGCGGAACTCTGGGAGCTGGGAGGCCGCCGCATCATGGTCGCCCCGTTTCTCAACGTGAGCCGCGAGCACATCCAGATAGTCGTGCCGGGACATTGAGGTCCGCGCTACGGCTTCCATGACCGGAAAAATCATCGCCCTGCTTCATCCCGGCGAGATGGGCGCCGCCGTCGGCGCATGCCTCGTCGCGGGCGGCCACCGGGTCGTGTGCGCCACCGAAGGCCGCAGCGCGCAGACGCGCACGCGCGCAAATTCGGCCGGCCTCGAAGATTTCGGCTCGCTTGAACGCGCTCTCGGGGCCGCCGGGGTCGTGCTTTCGGTTTGTCCCCCGCACGGCGCGCTCGCGCTGGGGCGCGAAGTCGCACGCAATCGGTTTCGCGGCGTCTACGTGGACGTCAACGCCATCTCACCCGCGACGACGCGCGAAGTGGGCCGCGCGGTCGAAGCGGCGGGCGCCACGTTCGTGGACGGCGGAATCGTCGGTCCGCCGCCCGTGGAAAAAAACGCACGCACGCGGCTGTATCTGTCCGGCGGGCCGGCGAGGGAAATCGCGATGCTCTTCGCGGGCAGCAACTTGGAAGCGGTTCCGCTGGAGGGCGGCGCGGGCGCGGCCTCGGCGCTTAAGGCCTGCTACGCAGGCTGGACCAAGGGCGCAACCGCGCTTCTTGCTGCGATTCGCGCCCTGGCCGAGCACGAGGGCGTGGATGCGGCTCTGCTCGCCGAGTGGAAAATATCGCAGCCCGAATTGGAAAAGCGCTCGGAGGTGGTCACCGTCCAGGCGCGCAAGGCCTGGCGCTGGATCGGAGAGATGGAGGAGATCGCCGCGAGCTTCGAGGCCGCCGGACTGCCCGGCGGCTTTCATCTCGCCGCCGCGGACATCTACCGCAAGCTGGAAGGATTCAAAGACGGCGCCGGTCCGCCTGCGCTCGCCGAGGTGACGGCGACGCTGCGCAAGCGCGAGGGAAACAAGCCTCGTCGCGCGGGGCGGGCAGAATCAGTTGCCAAAGGTCGTGCGGTCTGATTTCGCCGGCGATCGGGTCGATGCAAGAACCGAAACCGAAGGATCCGTCGCCCGACGACGTGCTGAGCGAGGCCGAGCTCGAGGCCGTCGCCCGGCGCGCGGTCACGCGGTCGTTCCCGAAGAACACCGTCGTCGTCAGCGAGGGCGACCGGACCGATACTCTCCAGATCGTCGTTTCCGGCCGGGTCAAGATCTACGTCAGCGATGAGAAGGGCAAGGAGATCGTCCTGAACCACGCCGGCCCCGGCGAGTACTTCGGCGAAATGATGCTCGACGAAGGCCCGCGCTCGGCGTCTGTGATGACGCTCGAGCCGACCCGGTTCCTGGTCATCCCGAAGGAGGATTTCAGAGAATTCGTGGCGAAGAGCCCGGAGTTCTCGCTGCACCTCATCCGCAAGCTCATCCGGCGGGTGCGCGCGCTCACCAATGACGTGAAGAGCCTCGCGCTCATGGACGTCTATGGCCGCGTCGCGCGGATGCTCCTGGAGCTTGCCGTCGAGCGCGACGGCGCGCTCGTGATCGAAGCCCGGCCGACGCAGCAGGAGATGGCCAACCGCGTCGGCGCCTCGCGCGAGATGATCAGCCGGATCCTCACCGATCTTGCGGATGGCGGATACATCGCGGTCGCGCGTGACAGCATCACCATCGCCCGCGCCCTTCCGCGCGCGTGGTAGCGAGCCTGAAGCCCGCCTGAGGAAACTCCCGCCTGAGCGTCAGGGCAGAACGAACACCGAGGGCGTGGAGCGGATATCCGAGGCGGACTTGTTCAGCCCTACGAGCTGGTGCAGCACCGCCAGGACCTCGAGCGTGTGGTCCTTGCGCACCGTGCGGTCCGGGCGGCAGCTGGAGCT
>JBGPLD010000086.1:0-5837 GCA_041486325.1 Gammaproteobacteria bacterium | reverse complement strand
TGATCGCTGCGGCGAGGATATCACCATGCCGGCCCGCGGGGCGGAATGCGGAGAGAAACTGATGCGCCACGCATCGATGTCCCGCGCTTCGCGCATTCTTGCGTCGATGCTGGCGTTGTGCTTGCCGGCGCAGAATGCTCTTGGCTGGGGCGAGGAAGGTCACCGGATGGTGGGGGAGATCGCAAGCCGATACCTCGCCCCGGCGGCGGCCGGGGAAATCGCCGAATTACTCGAGCACGACCGTCTGGCCGATGGGGAACGCTCGCACAGGCGCACTCTTGGCGAAATTGCGTCCTGGGCCGATGAAATCAAGGATTATCCGTGGGGCCAGGCGCGACGCGCCTGGCATTACGACAACATTCCGGTGTGCGGCGCTGCGGACCGTTCGCGGCCCTGCAAAGGAGAAATATGCGCGTCGGCGCAGCTTGCCCGGCACGTCGAATTGCTCAGGGACAGGACGGCGCCGATTCGTCGCAGAAACGAGGCCCTGAAATGGGTGGTGCATCTGGCGGGCGATATCCACCAGCCCCTGCACGCGGCCAATCACCGCGATCAGGGCGGAAACCGGGTGGAGGTCTCGTTCTTCGGACAGCGCGACAACCCGCCTTACGGGAGCATCAAGCTGCACACGATCTGGGACATCCACCTGCTTCAGCGGCGGGTCTCGGAAAAAGGCGGGGAAAGGGCGATCGTTTCCGCGCCGATCGGCAATTCGGAAAAGGCGGATTGGGAACGGGGTTCGATTTCGGACTGGATGGAGGAGAGCAACCACATCGCCCGGACCTTCGTCTATGCGGCGCTTCCCGCGCGATTTTCGTGCGGCCGCAAGATAAGCGGAATCGTTCAGATCGACGACGCGTATTACTCGAAAGCCGCGCCCATCGTCGAAGAGCAAATCCGCAAGGCAGGCATCCGGCTCGCCCGGATCCTCAACGAAGCCCTGGAAGGGCAGTCCGGCGCGGGCGGAGGCAGGCAGGGATGGAATTGAGTCCGCCGTTCAGAATCGGGCCTCAAGTCTTGCATCTCCCGGCGTTTGGCTTTACAAGACGGGGTGCGCACGCCGCTTCAGAGTGAAATGAGATTGCACCGGCTTGATTTTCGCCGGCGCCGCCCATGCGCGTAGTCGTACTGGGTGGCTACGGAAACTTCGGCGCCCGCATTTGCCGCGCGCTGGCCGGCTATTCCGGGATCGAGGTGGTTGCCGCCGGTCGCGATCCCGACCGGAGCTCGCGAAATGCCCGCCTCGATACGCGAATTCTTCGGGCTCAGCTGGACCTCGATTCGCGGGGCTTTGCCGCGGGATTGAAAAGCCTTTCCCCGAACGTTGTAATCCACTGTGCCGGGCCGTTCCAGGGCCAGGACTATCGGGTGGTCTCGGCGGCGATCTCGGCGGGCGCGCATTACATCGATATGGCCGATGGCCGGGATTTCGTCGCGCGCTTCGCCAAGCGCGTCGATCCGGCGGCGCGCACGGCCCGTCTGCTGGCGGTATCGGGGGCAAGCACCTTGCCCGCGCTCTCCTCCGCGGTGATCGACGGCATCTCCGCACGCTTGCGCTCGGTCGAGGAAATCCGGATTGCCATCGCTCCGGGACAGCGCGCCCCGCGCGGGGCGGCGACCATGGCCGCCGTAATCAGCTATGCCGGAAAACGATTCAAGTGGCTGCGCGGCGGCGCATGGGCCGACGCCTGGGGCTGGCAGGAACTGCGCCGCGCGCGGTTTGCGCGGCTGGGAGCGCGCTGGGCAGCCGCCTGCGACGTGCCCGATCTGGCGCTGTTTCCGGAGCGGTATCCGGGCGTGCGGACGGTCGAATTCCGCGCGGCGCTCGAAGTCGGAATCCAGCACTTTTTCCTCTGGATTGCGGCTGCTCTGAGCCGGGCGGGCGCGCCCCTGCCGATCGAGCGCTGGTCGCGGCCCTTGAATAAACTGGCCTCGCTGCTGGAAGTTTTTGGAAGCGATCGCGGCGGGATGATGGTGAGCCTCGTGGGCACGCGGGCCGACGGCAGCAGGGCGCGCATCGAGTGGCACCTGACCGCGTATGGCGACGACGGCCCGGAGATTCCGTGCATGGCCGCGGTGCTGATGACGCGCAAGATCGCGCGCGGCGAGATTTCCGCCCGCGGGGCATTTCCCTGCATGGGATTTCTCACGCTCGCGGATTTTGAGCGGGAATTCGCGCAACGGCGCATCACGACCGTGATCAGGGAGGGCGACGCGTAGCCGCCCGGAAAATGCGACACGGTGGCGATGCTTATAATTCAGATCTGCTCCACATTACTGCAGGCGCTCGAGGAGGAAATAACCGATGAAAAATCATATTAGCGATTCCCGCCGCCGTTTCCTGTGCGCTATGGCCGCGGCGGTGGCCACGCCGCGCGGCGCTTTCGCGCAGAGCGTGTCGAAACGCCCGGTGCGGATCATCGTTCCGTTCACTCCGGCGGCCGGTCCCGATATCGTCGCGCGCCTGCTCGCGCCGAAACTGCAGTCGCGCTGGGACCAGCCCTTCTTCGTGGAGAACCGCCCGGGCGCATCGGGCACGATCGGCACCGAGATGGTGGTCAAGGCGCCTGCCGACGGCCACACCATCATGGTCGGTCCGGCTTCCATAGTGACCGCCCCGCACCTGTATTCGAAGATCGCCTACAACGTGACCAAGGATCTGACCCCGATCACGAGCATCGGCTCGACGAGCCTTGCCCTGGTCGTGCACAAATCGGTTCCGGTCAACACGGCGCAGGAATTCATCGCCTGGGTGAAGTCGCAGCCCGGCAAGCTCAATTACGGATCGCCGGGGAACGGCACGCACCATCATCTGTGCATGGAGCTCCTCAAGCTCTCGGCGGGGATCGATATCGTTCACGTGCCCTACAAGGGATCGGCGCAGGCCGAAAACGATCTCATCGCGGGCGTGATCCCCACCATGTTCCTTCCGATCCACGTCGCATTGCCGAAGATCAGGGCCGGCCAGATCAAGGTGCTGGGCGAGAGCCTGAAGGAGCGCCATCCATTGTTTCCAGACATTCCCTCGCTCGATGAGCAGGGCGTCTCGGGCTACGACGTGGATCTCTGGATCGGGGTGTGGGCGCCGCCGGGAATGCCGGCCGACATGCTGGCGAGATTCAACTCGGAGATCCGCGCCGTCGTGGCCGAGCCCGAAATGCGCAGCCAGCTCGCCGGCCAGGGCCTGGTGCCGAACACCGGCACGCCCGAGCAGTTCGCGAAGCTCGCGAAGGACGATTACGAAAAGTGGGGGAAAATAATCCGCCAGGCGAAGATCGCGCCAGATTGACGCGAATGAAAACGCTCGAGACGGTGGGACTCCTCGGCCTGGGAAGGATGGGATGCCCGATGGCCGGGCATCTGCTTGCGCGCGGCTTCAAGGTGATCGGCTACGATCCGGCCGCGGAGGCGTGCAGGAAAGCCCAGGCGCACGGCGCGAAAATCGCGGGATCGCCGGGCGAGGTCGCGCAGGCGAGCGAGCTCGTCATCATCGTGGTCGGCTTCGACAGCGAGGTCGAGGACGTCGTGTTCGGAAAGGACGGCGTGCTCGCCGGATCGAAACCGGGACTGATCGTCGCGCTCGGCTCGACGGTTGCGCCGCGTTACTCGAAGCGCCTGGCCGGGCGGCTTGCGGAGTACAAGCTTGTGCTCCTCGATATTCCGCTTGCCCGCGGCGAAGCGGCCGCGGTGACGGGAAAGCTGCTCATCTACGGTGCGGGGGACGAGCAGGCGTTCGAGGCATGCCGGCCCGCGTTCAGCGCTTTTGCTTCCGATATTTTCCATCTCGGGCCGGCAGGGGCGGGGCAGGTCGGAAAGATGGTCAACAACCTGATTCTGTGGGCCTGCACCGCCGCGAACGACGAAGGCCTGCGGCTCGCGGCGGCGCTCGGCGTGGATCCCGAGCGATTGCAGGCGGCGCTGCATCACGGCAGCGCCCAGAACTGGGCGATGGACGCGCGAGCGGAGCGCAGCGGCATGCCCTGGGCCGAGAAAGACATGAACATCGTGCTGCAGGAGGCAGACCTCGCGAGGCTGAGCCTGCCGCTGTGCGGCGCGGTGAAGGAAACGATCAAGGGATTGAAGATCCGCATGGGGCTCGGCATGCCCGAGGTTCCCGGCGGACAGTGACTCCCGCGTCTATTCCCGTGGTTTGACACCCAATTGCAGGGGGGCGGACAATGGGATGGACGATAAGTGTTTTCGGCCGCCGCGTTCAGAAGAGGAGAACATCCAGTGCCGTATAACAGTCCTGTCTGGCAGTTGCTCGTCCAGTTCTTCGTCGCGTGCGTCCTGGTCTTCGGTGTCGTCGGCTTCGCGGTGGGCGTCGGCCTGCTCGTCTCCAGTTCGAAGACCATCGCGTTTTTCCACGCGATGAATCGCTGGGTATCCACTCGAAACGTGCTCAAGCCGATGGCGGTGCTGCGGGACACGGAACAGATCGCGCACAAATACCGGCGCTGGGTCGGGTCTGCCTTCATCGCCGGCGGAGCCTATTCGATCGTAGGACTGGCCGGGTGGTTCGACGCGGCCGTCATCAGCGCGATGCTCGCCAAAGGTGCGGCGATTCCCCTGGCCGCGACGGCCGCGCAGGGCGTGCGATGGATACTGATCGTGGGCAGCCTGTTCGGCGTCGCCATCGGAATCACGCTCTGCTTCTATCCGAACGCCCTGGGCACCTTCGAGAAATTTTTCAACCAGTGGATATCGTCCCGCCAGTTCGTCCACGGCTGGGATGACATGAATCTGACGCTCGACAATCTGATCGAAGCCCATCCCCGGCCCTCAGGATGGATTCTGTCGTGCGTCACGCTGGGCGTAGCGGCCTATTCCGCGATTGTGCTGTTTGCGCGCTGACCGCTAGCTTGATCCCGGCATTGCGGGCCCTCGCGACAGCGCAGCGCCTGCGCGCTGCCAGCCCATGAATGCCAAGACGGTAGCGATTCTGGAGAGCCGGCTCGGCAGCCAGCTGGCTGCGCTAGTCGAAAAGCGCGGAGGCCGGCCGCTGCCCGCGCCTGCGCTGGCCGAGGTGCCGGACGTGGACAACGCCATGATCGCAAGGCTCCTGGGAGAGCTCGAGGCCAGCCCGGCAAAGGCCGCAATCTTCCAGACCGGCGTGGGCACGCAGGCGATCTTCCGCGCGACCGATTCGCTCGGCCTGAGCGCAAGATTTCTCGGCCTGCTCGGGAACTGCATCGTCGTCGCTCGTGGGCCGAAACCGACCGCGGCGCTGCGCGCACGCGACGTGCGCATCGACCGCAGTGCGAGGGAGCCTTATACCACCGCGGAAGTCCTGGAGTCGCTGCGGGACGATCCGGTGCGCGGCGAGCGCGTGATCGTGCAGCGCTACGGCGAAACCAACGTCGAGCTGGAAAAAGCCCTGAGCGCGAGGGGAGCGCAGGTCGTCGAAATTCCCACCTACCGCTGGGCGCTGCCCGAGGACACCGGGCCGCTGGTGCGTTTGATCGATGCGCTCGAGCGCCGCGAGGTCGACGCGACCGTATTCACCAGCGCTTCGCAGGCCCACAACCTGTTCGCTCTCGCCGAAAAACTCCACAGGAAGGATTCGCTCGCGGCGAATCTGAACCGGACGCTGGTCGCATCCATCGGCCCGGTATGCAGCGCGGCTCTAAGGGAGCACGAAGTGAGAATTGCGCTGGAGGCGAGCCCGCCGAAGCTCGGCCCGCTGGTTTCCGCGCTCGATCAGGCGCTGTCGCGTTAGGCCCGCCTTTCTCAATTTGCTGGCGCGTCGCGCGGCTCAGGCCATGCGATAGCGCTTCACCGCTTCGTCGTTCCACGCGATGCCTGTTCCCGGCCGGTCGGAGATGATCGCGGCGCCG
>JBGPLD010000085.1:0-5844 GCA_041486325.1 Gammaproteobacteria bacterium | reverse complement strand
CGCCTGAAACACCTTCATCGACACCTTGGCCGGCCCCGGAACCATCACGGCTGCGGGCTTGTTCTTTTCCGGGTAGTTCTTCACCAAGTACGGCGTGAGCGTCGCGATCTCCTCTTTCGACAGCGGCACGCCATGGTTGGTCATCATGCGCATGACGGTGCCCCAGCCCTTGGCCGTGTACCCGTTGCCGGTACGCGCCTCCAACGCATGGCAGCTCATGCATTTCGCCGCGGCAACTTCCTTGCCCTTGCCTTCGGGCAAATTCTGGCTCCAGGCGGAAAGCGCGGAGCACAGCAGAGCGGCTGCCGTCAATGGCAGAAGTGATTTTTTCGACATGATTCCTCCGTTGAGAAAAGATCCGGCGCGCGTGCAATGCGAATTCGCCGCGCCTCGTTATAGTCGTTTTGCTGCGGCCAAATTACTGCGATTCGGAGCGCAAGTCCAGCCGCTTATGGAAAAGCAACGATGTTGCACTGCCGCGTGGAATCGGCTGCGGCATTCTGCCGCCAGGGCTCAGACGTGGCCGTACCTCCTGAGCACGTGTTCCAGGCTCGCGCCCCGGCTGAGGTCGCGGCGAATGCGGATCTCCGTTGCGGTCAGGCGCTCGGCTTCGGCGAGCACCGCGGCTGCGGCCCGGGCCGGGACCACGATGACGCCGTCCGTGTCTGCCAGCACGAAATCTCCGGGGCGTACGCTGACGCGCCTTGCTGTTGCTCCCGGCATGTCAACCGGCACCTGCCACGCTGTCACCTTCCAGCGGCCGATCGACTGCACCGGCGTGCGGTAACGGGCGTACACGGGAAATCGCCGCCGCTTGATCCATTCGATGTCGCGGATGCCGCCGTCGACGAGCGCGCCGGCGCAGCCGCGGCGCTTCATGCCGAGCGCGATCAGCTCGCCGAAAAAGCACACGCCTTTGCCTTCTCCGGCCCACACGGCGATGTCACCCTTGCCGACACCGTCCACCGCCTGCATCTTGCGCGGATCGCCGCTTCCGGCGTAGCGCTGCATTTTTCCCAGGATCGTGTAGGCCCAGCCTGCCATCCTGCCGGCGGTCGCGGGGTAGGGCGCAAACCCGGGCGCGAGCCCCTGGTCGGGAAGCCCGAGCGCATCGAGCACGTCGGCCACGGTCGCCGTGTCCACTTTGAGATAGCGCCTGCGCAGAAGCTCGCGGGCGCGGGCGTGGGAGGGGCGCTTCACCGCTCAGGTTCCGTAGCGCACCGGCGAGCCGAACTGGCGGATCGCGGCGAGCGCGCTGTAGCAGGCGAGCATCGCGGTTTTGGGATTATCGGGCGAAGGCACGCTCTCGAAGCGCAGGTCGATGGTTCCGGTCCTGCCTTTGATGGTGATGAAATGCGTGTTGAATTTAAGCCCCGGGTCGGCCACCACTTTCAGGCGCGTGCGATCGAATCCGACGCCGGCGAGCGCGAGCGCCGCGGCGATGTTGACGTTGGCGGGAAAGTGCGGCACGCCTTCGCGCGCCGTGCCCTCGAACAGCGTGACCGGTCCGGTGAGCCTGTCGAGATCGATTTTTTGGCGCTCGACATAGGGAATGCCTTTCCACGCGGCGGGCGGCTTGGTCACGGCGATGCTCACTTCATCGACGCCGGCCGCGCACGCGGCCTTGAGCGCATCGAGCCCGCCGATTCCGCCGGAAGGCACATAGAGCAGCGCGCGGTGCTTCGCGGCGGCGCGCTCCAGGCGCGCGCGCAAGTCGTCGTCGCAGAGTGCGCCGCCCGAGAGCACGATCACGGCGATGCCGCTGGAGAGCAAAGCTTCGGCGTGATCGCGCACGGCTTCGTGGGAAGCGGCTTCGACGACCACTTCGGGGCGCGCTTCGATCAGCTTCTGCGCTCCGATGACGAAGGGCACGCCGGACTCGCGCGCAAGCGCCTTGCCGCGCGAGGCTTCGCTGCGGCCGGCGATAGCCACCACCTGCGCCCCGCTCATCTCGCCGCGGCGCACGTGCTCGAGCAACAGCCTTGCGATGACACCGCCGCCGAGTATGCCGATGCGCATGTCAGCTCCGTTCCGCCTTTTTCTTCAGCAGCCGCTCGCGCACTTTCTGCACGTCCACCACAAAGCGCTCGTGCGTGCCGCGCGCGACGGGGTCGGCGCCCTCGTTAACGGCCGCCTCGAAAGTCACACGCCGCCTGTCCACGCCGGTCAGCTTGATGGAGATCGTGATCTCGGCGCCGAGCAGCGCGGGGCTCACGTGCTCCCAGTTCACTTTGGTGCCGACCGTGTCCTCAGCCGGGTCGAGGTGCTCGAGCAGAAAGTTGCGGCAGGCGTACTCGACGTCGCTGATGATGCGCGGAGTCGCATAGACGCGGCAGTCCTCGCCCATGAAATTGATGACGCGCGACTCATCGACCGTGATTTTCTTGGTGTAGACGAGTCCGGGTTTCAAGCTGGGTTTCATCGAAAGTTCCCTATAGGGTTCCCTTACGGCGCTATTATGCATGCTGGAGAATCCGGTGAACGCGGCAGCCAACCTGAAACCCGGCCTGAAGGGCACCGCGGAGCTCGTAGTGGGCGAGGAACACACCGCGCCGCGCGTGGGCAGCGGCCGCGTGCACGTGCTCGCGACGCCGGTGATGATCAATGTGATCGAAGCGGCCGCGCTCGCCGCCATCGAGCACCTGCTTCCGCAGGGCCATCAGTCGCTCGGCACGCGCCTCGACATCCGCCACTTCGCCGCGACCCCGGTCGGCATGCGCGTGCGCGCGGAAGTCGAGGTCGTGAAAGTGGAAGGCCGCACGGTCACCTTCCGCGTAGCGGTGAATGATGAAAAAGAACCGATCGGCGACGGCATGCACGAGCGCATGATCGTCAACGTGGTGCGCTTCGATGTGCGCGTGCAGGACAAGGTCGCCATGGTGCGCGGCAAGGCGTGACGCGAATTCGCACACGCCAGGTTCGGCGCGGCGGTTCAAGGGGACGCCAGCGCGCGGGCAACGATTTCGGCCACGCCTTTGGATAATCCCTTCCCGCCGCGGATGCGCTCGAGCGCCGCGCGCGCGTGCGCCTGGCGCTGCTTGTCGAATTTTCTCCAGCGGTCGAACCCCCGCGCCATGCGCGCCGCGACCTGCGGATTGATTGCGTCGAGCGCGACGACCTGGTCGGCGAGAAAAGCGTAGCCCGCGCCGTCCGCGGCGTGGAAGCGCACCTGGTTGCCGCGGAAGCCGCCGATCAGCGCGTAGACCCTGTTCGGATTCCGGATGCTGAACGCCGGATGCGCGGTCAGCCGCTTCACCTCGGCAAGCGCCGAGGGCAGGCGCGAGCCTGACTGAACTGCAAGCCATTTGTCGACGACGAGCGGTTCGTCCTTCCATTTTTCGTAGAACGTCGCCAGTACCCGCGCGCGCTCCGGATGCTCGCAGTTCGCGAGAAGCGAGAACGCGGCGAACGCGTCGGTCATGTTGTCCGCGGTCTCGAACTGCCGCACGCAGAGCGCGCGCGACTGCGCGTCGCCAAGCTCCATCAGATAGCCCAGCGCGAGGTTCCTGAGCGCTCGCTTGCCCGCAGCCGCCGCATCGGGCGAATACGGGCCCGGAATCCCGTGCGCCTCGCAGGCCGCGAGAAGCTCGTGACTGAGCGCCGCTGCCAGGCGCCGCTTGAGGTCGTTGCGCACCGAGTGGATGGCGTCCGGATCGACGACTTGCATCTGCTCGGCGATGTAGCTCTCCGAGGGCAGCGCGAGCGCCTCGGCGGCGAATGCGGGATCCTCCGGTCCTGATTTCCCTTCGCCCTTGAGCACGCGAGCGAATGCGCGGATGAAGGCCTGCGGCACCTCGAGTCTGCTGCCCGCGCGCACCGCCGCGATTCCACGCAGCACAATCCCGAGCGCGAGCCGCTGGCCCGCCTCCCAGCGGTTGAAGGCATCGGAGTCGTGCGCCATGAGGTGCGTGAGTTCGGTCTCGGCGTACGCGTGCTTTACGATCACCGGGGCCGAGAAATTGCGCAGCAGCGACGGCACCGGCCTTGCCGGGATGTTCTCAAAAATGAAGCGTTCTTCAGGCTGCTTCACGGAAAGTACCCGCGTGCCTTCTGCGAGCATGTCGCGCCCGTCCGGGCCGATGAGGCCGACCGCGAGGGGAATGTGAAACGGCAGCTTCACTTCCTGTCCCGGAGTCGGGGGGCAGGACTGCCTTACCGTCAGCGTATAGCGCCGCGCCGCTGCGTCGTGGTCGCCCTTGATTTCGAGGGCGGGCGTGCCCGCCTGGTCGTACCAGCGCCTGAATTGCGAAAGATCGGCGCCCGAGGCGTCGGCCATGGCCTGCGCGAAATCGTCGCAGGTCACCGCCTGCCCGTCGTGCCGCCTGAAATAGAGATCCATGCCTTCGCGGAATTGCCGCGCTCCGATCAGCGTGTGGATCATGCGCACCACCTCTGCGCCTTTTTCGTACACGGTGGTGGTGTAGAAGTTTCCGATCTCCATGTAGGAGGCGGGCCGCACGGGATGCGCCATCGGCCCCGCGTCCTCGGCGAACTGCGCGGCGCGCAGGGCGCGCACCTCGCGGATGCGCTCGACCGCTCGCGAGTACATGTCCGCGCCGAATTCCTGGTCGCGGAAAACGGTCAGGCCTTCCTTCAGCGAGAGCTGGAACCAGTCGCGGCAGGTGACGCGGTTGCCGGTCCAGTTGTGGAAATACTCGTGTGCCACCACGCGGTCGATGTTGAGGAAGTCCGAGTCCGTCGCCGTGTCGGGACGGGCAAGCACATACTTCGTATTGAAGAGATTGAGGCCCTTGTTTTCCATCGCCCCGGAGTTGAAGTCGTCCACCGCGACGATGGCGTAATTGTCCAGATCGACCTCGAGCCCGAACACGTCCTCGTCCCATTTCATGGCCTTCTTGAGCGCCTGCATTGCGAAGCCGCACTGGCCGAGCCTGCCGGGTTCGACGTAGATCGCGAGGCGCACGCGCCGGCCCGAGCGCGTCACAAACGCGTCGTCCAGCCTGTCGAGCTTCGCCGCCACCATCGCGAACAGGTAGCAGGGCTTGGGAAAGGGGTCGTTCCACTTCGCCCAGTGGCGTGCGCCGGGCTCGTTTCCCTGCGCGACGAGATTTCCGTTCGAGAGCAGCACCGGGTATTTCCCGCGGTCCGCGTGGATCGTCACCGTGTAGGTGGCCATCACGTCCGGTCGGTCGATGAAGTGCGTGATGCGCCGGAAGCCCTCGGCCTCGCACTGCGTGAAATAGCCGCTGCCCGCGGCGTACAGTCCCATGAGCCGCGTGTTTTTGCGCGGATGGATGCGGCACGCCGTCTCGAGCACAAAGCGCCCCGGCACGTTTGCGATCGTCAAATGGCTTTCGTCCGCCGCGAACTCGCCCGCGGCGAGCGCGCGCCCGTCGAGCATCACGGATTCGAACTGCAATTCCTCTCCGTCCAGCACCAGCGGCGCGCGCGGATCGGCGGCCTTTGAATTGCGCG
This sequence comes from Gammaproteobacteria bacterium, assembly GCA_041486325.1. Lineage (GTDB taxonomy): Bacteria > Pseudomonadota > Gammaproteobacteria > Burkholderiales > SG8-39 > VBDM01. Next base: position 408 of record JBGPLD010000085.1, on the reverse strand, counting down.
CGATCTCAAGCCGCGCGTGCACGCGCGCATGGTCCTCGAAGAGTTGCACCTCGAGCTCGACCGACGCAATCAGGAATGCAGGTGGGGCGTAGTCCTTGAGATGGATGATCGTGGGAGCGGGGTCGCGCATGGACGGCAAGGGCAAAGCGTCTGGAAGAGCTCCAATTCTAGCTCTCGCGAACTCGAACATCCACGCCGTTCGGCCTCGCGGCTGGCTGCGAGGCCGCCCCCGCGTTTGGCGGCGGGGAGTTCAGGCCGCCTTGCGGCCGGGGCTGCCGAAGAGCGCGGGTGCTTGCGGCTGCGTCCGCGGCTCGGCCGTCTGCTGGTGCTGGTGATGCGCGCGCTGCTGCTCGCGGATGTCCTTCTGGTCCTTGTCGGACCAGCGCTCATCCTGCCGGTAGGCCGGCG
>JBGPLD010000084.1:0-5876 GCA_041486325.1 Gammaproteobacteria bacterium | reverse complement strand
CGCGTTCGCCGCGAGCTACTATTTCTTCTGCATGACTTCGACGCATGGCGGGTTGTGGCTGGTGGCGACGGGCTATGGCGTCTTCGCCGGCCTTTCGGAAGGGGCGGAGCGGGCCCTGATCAAGGAGCTCGGGCAACCCGGCGAGTACGGCACGGCGTTCGGCTGGTACCACTTGATCGTCGGCCTGGCCGCGATTCCGGCTGGTGCGTTGTTCGGCGCGCTCTGGCAGTTCCAGAGCGCATCCATGGCATTCTCGCTGGCTGCCGCAACGGCGGCGCTCGGAGCGCTGCTCCTGTGGTTCTGGGTGGGGCCGGCGCTGTGGCACGGCGCCGCTATTGGGCTAAAATCCGGGAAATGACGCATCGGGATAAGCTACTTTCCGCTGTCGGGTTGACCGTGTTCGCGGTCATCATTCTGCTCGCCCTCGGCGCTTACGTCGGCCCGGCGATGCTGATCGATTTTGCCAATCTGCGTTTTTGCAGCTAGGTCCTGACTCCTGGATCCCGTCTTTGATGCCCGAGTTCGCCGGCGTGCTCGCCTTCTGGTTTGGCGAGCCGGAATCTCCGGAGCGGGGCCGTCCACGCAAGTCCTGGTTCGAGAAATCGGAAGCCTTCGATGCGGAAATCCGCACGCGGTTCCTGCCGACCTGGGAGCGAGCGGCTCGCGGTGATTTCGCGCGCTGGGAAGCGACGCCGCTTGCGGCGCTTGCGCTGGTGATCGTGCTTGACCAGTTTCCGCGCAATATGTTCCGCGCCACGGGGCGCGCGTTTTCGAGCGACCCTCTCGCGCTCGCCGTGTCCAGGAACATGGTCGAGCGCGGCGACGACCGGATTTTGCTGCCGTCCGAGCGCCTGTTTGCCTACCTGCCGTTCGAGCATGCCGAGGACCTGGCCGCGCAGCACCGATCGCTCGAATTGTTCGGGGCGCTCGCGGCTCATCCGCTCGCACAGGACAACATGGGGTATGCGAGGCGCCACTACGAGATCATCGAGCGCTTCGGGCGATTTCCCCACCGCAACGCCGTGCTTGGCCGCGAATCCACCTCCGAGGAGATTGAATTTCTCAAGCAGCCCGGATCGTCGTTTTGACGCGGCCGATAATGTCGGCTACATGTCCACGCCCGACCACAATATCGATACGCCGTCTGCCTGGGTTTGCCGCTGGGCGCATTTGATTGCGGCAGGCGGGCGCGTGCTCGACGTCGCCTGCGGCCGCGGCCGGCACCTGCGCTATCTGCGCGGCCTGGGCTTCAGCGTGGTCGGCGTGGACCGCGACGAGGCGGCGCTAGTCGCGCTTTCTGGAATCGACGGCGTCGAAGTGCATGCCGCAGACATCGAAGCGGGGCCGTGGCCGTTCGCGCCGGAGGGCTTCGACGCCGTGGTTGTCGCCAACTACCTGCACCGGCCGCTGTTTCCGAGGCTGATCGAAGCATTGCGTCCCGGCGCCGTGCTGATCTACGAAACTTTCGCCCTGGGCAACGAGCGCTACGGCCGGCCCGGCAATCCTGATTTCCTTTTGAGACCCAACGAGTTGCTCGAACGCGCGGAACCCCTGACTGTCGTCGCGTTCGAACAGGGGTTCATCGCGGCGCCGAAGCCGGCTGTGATCCAGCGCATCTGCGCAGTGCGGGACCGGAAGGAGGCGCTGCCGCTGGACTTTGCCTGAGGCCACATCCGAGGGCGTAGCCTTTGCGCTAAAATGACGCATTTCATTGAAGGGGCGAAGAAAAATGCTGACCGGATCCATCGTCGCCATTGTCACCCCCATGCAGGACGACGGACGCATCGATTTCGCGCGCTTCAGGTCGCTGATCGATTTTCACATCGCCGAAGGCACCGACGGAATCGTCGTCGTCGGCACCACCGGCGAGTCGCCGACGGTCGATTTCGACGAGCACAAGGAGCTGATCCGGATCGCGGTCGAGCACGCGCGCGGCCGGATTCCGGTCGTCGCCGGCACCGGCGGCAACTCCACTGCGGAGGCGATCGAGCTCGCCGAGTCGGCGAAAAAGACGGGCGCGACCGCGAGCCTGTCGGTGGTGCCGTACTACAACAAGCCCACGCAGGAAGGGCTGTACCGGCATTTCCGCGCCATCGCCGAGGCCGTGGACATTCCGCACATCGTCTACAACGTCCCCTCGCGAACGGTGGCGGACATTGCCAACGACACCACGCTGCGCCTGGCGCAGATTTCCAACATCATCGGCATCAAGGACGCGACGGCCGGGATCGAGCGCGGGTCGGACCTCCTGCGCCGCGCGCCGAAGAATTTTTCCGTGTACAGCGGGGACGACGGCTCGGGACTTGCGCTGATGCTGCTGGGCGGCAAAGGAATCATTTCGGTGACCGCCAATGTCGCGCCGCGGTTGATGCACGCGATGTGCGCGGCGGCGCTCTTGGGGGACGTGAAAACGGCGCGCGAGGCCCATTTCAAGCTGCTCGGCCTTCATACCAGGCTGTTTGTCGAGGCGAACCCGATTCCGGTGAAATGGGCGGCGGCGCAGATGGGCCTGATCGGCATGGGCATACGCCTTCCGCTCACGCCGCTTTCGCAGCAGTTTCATGAGACCGTCAGGGAAGCCATGCGCCAGGCCGATATCGTCCTGCCCAGCGGCCTGCGCGTCATCGAGGGCAAGACCGCATGAGCCGCATTGCCCTGGGCGCCGTCTTCGCGGTGCTGGCGGCAATTCTTGCCGGTTGCAGCAGCAGTTTTTTCGACACCGATGGCGTCGCCTACAAATCCGCGGGCAAGCTTCCACCGCTAGAGATTCCGCCGGACCTCAGCTCGCCGACGAGCGACGATCGCTTCCGGGTTCCGGACGTGAATCCAACCGGGACCGCGACCCTATCCACCTACAGCGCCGAGCGCACGCCCCGGGCCGGATCGACCGCGATCCTTCCCGATACGGGCAAGGTGAAGCTGGAGCGCGATGGCAGCGAGCGCTGGATCGTGGTGCCCGAGCCGCCGGAGAAGGTCTGGCCGGTCGTGAAGGAATTCTGGCAGGAGCGCGGATTCCTGATCAAGATTGAGGTTCCCGAGGCAGGGATCATGGAAACGGATTGGGCAGAACAGCGTGCCCAGCTCCCGGATGAGCCGTTTCGGAACTTTATGACCAGGGTCCTGGGAAGCATATATTCGAACGCGGAGCGGGAGAAATTCCGCACGCGCCTGGAACGCGGCTCTCAGCCCGACACCACCGAGATCTACATCAGCAACAGGGGCCTCGTAGAGGTTTATACCAACAACCAATATCCCAGCCAGGTCGATGGAAGTACCGTATGGCAGTGGAGACCTCCGAATCCGGGCCTCGAGGCCGAGTTCCTGCGAAGGCTGATGGTCCGCTTCGGCGCCGATGACGTGCGCGCGCGTGCCGAGCTTGCCGAGGTAAAAAAGGACGAGCGCGCAAAAATAGCTCGAGCCGAAGACGGAGCGGAGATGCTCGAGCTGACCGAGCCCTTCGACCGCGCATGGCGGCGCGTCGGGCTGGCGCTGGACCGCGTCGGATTCACGGTAGAGGACCGCGACCGGTCGAAGGGACTCTATTTCGTGCGCTACCTCGATTCCGTGGGCGACGGGAAGGAAAAGAAGGATGACGGCTTTCTTTCGTCGCTGGCGTTCTGGCGTTCGAGCAAATCGGACGCGAAGGCTGAGCAATACCGGGTGCTCGTGAAGAACCACAAAGATGGGAGCGAAGTCCAGGTCCTCAACAAGGAGGGCAACGCGGATGGCTCGGACACGGCGCGCAAGATTCTCTCCTTGCTGCACGAACAACTGAAATAACGGCAGAATTGCGCTTCGCTTCGCTCGACCTGTTCTAGGAACCGAGAGTGCGCTTCGCTTCTCTCGACCAATTTTAGGAACCGAGCGTGCGCTTCGCTTCGCTCGGTAGCGGCAGCCAGGGCAACGCGCTCGTCATCGAGTCCGGCCGCACTCGCGTACTGCTCGACTGCGGTTTTCCCTTGCGCGAGGTCCAGGTGCGTCTTGCCCGCTTCGGCCTGGCTGCTTCGGACATCTCGGGCATCATTGTGACGCACGAGCACGGCGACCACGGCGAGGGCGTGTTCCCTCTTTCGCGCCGTTTCGGCATTCCGGTATGGCTCACTCACGGGACCATCGCCGCGATGCGGGACGCGGGGAAAGACATCGACAGTGAGGGCGAACCCCATTTGATTGACTCGCACAGCGCGTTTGCCGTCGGCGATCTGCTGGTGCAGCCGTTTACGGTGCCGCACGACGCGCGCGAGCCCGTCCAGTTCGTGCTCTCCGACGGCGCGCGCCGTCTGGGAGTCCTCACCGACACGGGCTGTCCGACCGCGCATGTCGAGGCGAGCCTGTCCGGATGCGATGCACTGGTGCTCGAGTGCAACCACGATCTGGACATGCTCATCAATGGAGATTATCCGAGCGCGCTGAAAGCCCGAATCGGCGGGCGACTTGGGCACCTGGACAACGGCGCGTCAGGGGCGATACTGGGAGCGATCGACCGCAGCCGCCTCAAGCACGTGATCGCCGCGCATCTTTCGCAGAAGAACAACACGCCGGAGTTGGCCCGCGCCGCGCTCGCGGCGGCGCTGAACTGCGAACCCGGCTGGGTGGCGGTTGCGTCCCAGGAAGAGGGCTTCGGCTGGCGGGATCTGACATAAAGCATCAGCTGACAGGAAATAAAAAGCCGGCCCTGGAGGCCGGCTTTTTTTGCTGCGCTTGCCGATTACTTCTTGGCCGCGTCCTTCGCAGCCGGTGCCGCGGGTGCCGCAGCGGGTGCCGCAGCAGGTGCGGCGGGTGCAGCAGCGGGTGCCGCAGTGGGTGCCGCAGCGGGTGCAGCAGCGGGTGCAGCAGCGGGTGCAGCGGGTGCGGGTTTGGGTGCTTCCTTGCCACAGCCGATAAGCGCAAACGCTGCAAGCGTTGCGACGAGAATCGCGCGTTTCATATTCGTATTCCTTTGAATGAGAGTTGATTGAACGAAATGCGGCCCGGAATACCTCCCGGCCGAGGCGGAATTATACGTTGATTCGCCGGCGTGGAAAAGAGAGGCTCCCGCCGGTTTTAGAGCCCCGCGATATTTGCCGACACCGCGGGGATCGACAACTCCCAGATCTCGTCGAAACGCTCGCGCATCGGCTGGCAATCCGCGGGATCGTTGAGGATCAGCACGCCGCGGGCCTGCGTCCTCACCGGTCGCCGGACGAGGTGATCGTTGTCCGCGAGCACGAAGCAATCCTGGACCCTGGTGGCGTCGCCCTGCGTCCTGAAGATCGACAGGCCCTCGGTATGGCTTCCCAGCAAAGCGATCAGGCGCGGGCAACGCGTGGTGACGTGGCCGGTATCGTGAAGCGCGACGTACACGCGGTGGTTGCGGTTCTCCCGCAGGAAACGGCTGAGCATACCGATGCATTGCGGCGAGTTCACTCCCAGCTCGGAGAGATCGGGATCGAAAATGCGCAGTTCCCGGTGTACCAGGCCAAGAAGGCGGTTGAAGCCCTCGACGTATTCGCTCCGGGCCGTGAGCAGGGTCCGCTCCGGAGCGGCGCCCGCGGCAGTCTCGTTCATGGCCCTATCCAATGTGAATCCAGCCGAAAAGGTACCAGGCGTGCAGCAACGGGAAAAGCGGCCGCGGCAGGCGCGCCCGCGGCGGCAGGATGCGCTCATCGGCCAGCCGCGCAAGCCGCGCGCATTGCGGTGTCGCCGCCTCGACCCGTTCGCCGTTGACGAAGAAGTCCCTGCCCCGGAAGAGCATTTGCGTGCGAGGATCGAGCCGCAGCCCCCGCGCCCTGCAGTCGGCGGCAAAGCGGCGCAGCGCAACGGGCCGGCGCGGCCGCGAAAACACGACGCGGGGCTTGGGCTCGGACAGGTATTTGCCGAGAAAACGCGCCACCTCG
>JBGPLD010000083.1:0-5895 GCA_041486325.1 Gammaproteobacteria bacterium | reverse complement strand
TCGAGCAGGTTTGCGCGCAGTGCCCGGCCTTCGTGATACTGCGTTTCCTCTGTCAGCGCCTGTCCCATGCCCATCCATACCGAGCCTTGCACCTGCCCTTCCACCGCGAGCGGATTGATCGCGAAACCGCAGTCGTGCGCAACCCAGACTTTCTCGACGCGGATAACGCCTGTGTCTTCGTCGACACTGACCTCGACGACTTGCGCCGAATAGGAAAAGGCTGCGCTGGATCCGACTGCGGCGCCGCGAAATTTACCGCCCTGCGTTTCCGGCGGCGTCGAGTAGGTTCCCTTCGTACTGATGGGCCCTGTGTCTTCCAGGGCAGCTGCAACCACGCTCTTGTACCCGAGCGTGCGATCGGTGCCGGTCACCTGGTAGATTTCGCCCAGACATTCGATGTCCTGAGGGCTCACCTCGAGCTTTCGCGCCGCGGCCTCGACGAGAAGCTTCTTCAGATTCTGAGCGGCGGCAATCGCGGCGTTGCCCACCATGAACGACACGCGGGAGGAATAGGAGCCGTTGTCCTTGGGCGTCACCGCGCTGTCATTCGCGATTACGCGTATGCGGTCGACGCCGAGACCCAGCACCTCCGCTACGACCTGCGTGATCAGCGTGGATGAGCCCTGCCCGATATCCGCGGCGCCGGTGAGCACGACCACCGCGCCGTCGAAATCAAGCCTGAGATTCACAACCGCATGCGGCTCGCCGGTCCAGTGCACCGGTTTTGCCGCGCCGCTCGGGTAGTGCGAGCACGCGAGGCCAAGACCGCGCCCGCGTCCGAGCTTGCCGCGCCGCTCGCGCCAGCCCGAGGCCTGCTCCACCCGATCCAGGCACTCGCCCAGACCGCAGGAGTTCACTTGCAGGTCGTTGATCGTGCGGTACGGTGATTCGAACAGATTGGCGCGGCGTAGAACAAATGCGTCCATGCCGAGTTCCCCCGCTACCTCATCGAGGAGCGACTCGAAGGCATGTCGCATGTCGACCGACCCGTGGCCGCGCATGGCGCCGCACGGCGGCGTGTTCGCGTACACGCGCAGGCCGTGATAGCGCGACGCAGGCAATCGATATATCGCATGCAGCAGCGCCCCCGAGTAGAGAATCGTCACCAACCCGTAGCCGCCGTAAGCGCCGCCGCGCTGAATCACCTCGCAATCCACTGCGGTCAGCTCACCGGTCTTCTTCGCGCCGATGCGGATGCGGATGTCGGTCTCCGGCCGGCCGCGGTGCGTGAGCAGCGTTTCCTCGCGCGACAACTCCAATTTGACGGCGCCGCGCGCGGCACGCGCGAGCAGTCCGGCGATCAATTCAAAGTTGAGCGTTTCGGTGCGATGACCGAACCCGCCGCCGACAAAGGGCTTGACCACGCGGATGTGGCTCGCGTCCATCTTCATGCACTGCGCAAGCATGAGGTGCACGTAATACGGCACCTGCGTCGTCGAGTGCAGGGTGAGCTGATCGCGCTCGGCGTCGTAATCGGCAAGCGAGCAATCGGGCTCCATCTGCGCGTGCGTCACCTCGGCGTAGTGGAATTGCGCTTCGCGAACCAGATCGGCGGCGCTGAAACCGGCGTCGACGTCGCCGAACTCCTGCCTCACTTCGCGCTCGATGTTGCCCGGCTTGTTTTCGTGCAAACGCGTCGCCGCGTCGGCGAGCGCATCGCGTGCCGCGAAGTACGCCGGCAACGGCTCGATGCCTGCCACGATCAAGTCCAATGCGGCCTGGGCCGTGGCTTCGTCGACGGCCGCAACCGCCGCGATCGGCTCACCCACATAGCGCACGCGCTCCCGTGCGAGCGGGTATTCGTTCTGGGCAACCGGCAGAACGCCATAAGGAATGTCGCAATCCGCACCGGTGAGCACGGCGCGCACTCCGGGAAGCGCACTGGCGCGGGCCGTATCGATGGCTCGGATCACGCCGTGGGCGAGCGGGCTGCGCAGGACCCGGCCGACGAGCGCCTCGCGCGAGCTCAGATCGGCGGTGAATTTTGCGCGACCGGTCACTTTTTCGATGCCGTCGATCAGAGGCATCGCGGTGCCTGCGCAGCGGAGCATTGTGCTGACGATGCTCATTCGTTTCCTGCGGCGGCCCGCACCGACTCGATGATTTTCACGTATCCGGTACAGCGGCAGATGTTCCCGGAGAGCGCTTCGCGAATGTCGGCCTCCGTCGGCGACGCGTTCCTGCGCAGCAGCCCTTCCGCGGCCATGATCATTCCCGGCGTGCAATAGCCGCACTGCGTTCCCAGCTTCTCGTGAAAGGCCCGCTGCAGGCGGCTCATCCGGCCGTCCCTTGCCAGGGCTTCGATGGTCTCGACCGCCCGGCCTTCGCAGCTCGCCGCCAAAGAGAGGCACGCGAGGCGAGGTTGACCATCTACGAGCACGGTGCATGCGCCGCACTCGCCGCCGTCACAACCGCGCTTGGTTCCGGTCAGGCCCAGGACTTTACGCAGGTAGTCGAGCAGCAGGAGATTGTCGGCTACTGCATCTTCGCGCGGCCTGCCGTTGATGACGAAGGAAACAAGGCGCTTCATATGTAAGCTCGGTTCAACCGCAATCTGGCAGGAGCCAATGCCCCGTTACCTTCCCGGAAAATGAATCGATGCTAATATCGTATGCAGATGCGATTTTTGATCCAGATCAACTGTTTCGGCGAAAGCGCACCACGCCGCGCAGCGTCATGACACGGCAGCCCCGCGCAACCGGCAATCCGCGGGTACGCCCGGTCGAAGCGCCCGATCTCGACCAGGTGATTGCGATCGACGCCGATATCACCGGGAAAAAAAAGCCCGACTACTGGTACGAGCTGTTTCACCGCTACGGCGCCGGCCGCACCCGCCAGCGTCTGTTCCTCGTCGCCGAAGCCGGTGGTGAGATCCAGGGTTTCATCATCGGCGAAGTGCGGGACTGGGAGTTCGGATCCCCGCCCTGTGGGTGGGTTTTCGGCATCAGCGTGCGTCCCGGAGCGCGCCTGGCTGGAATCGGTACCCGGTTGCTCGAGGCGATCTGCGCGGGTTTTCGCCGGGCCGGCGTAGACAAGGTGCGCACGCTGATCGCGCGCGACAACCGCCTGGTGCTGTCGTTCTTTCGTAGCCAAGCGATGATGGCCGCCCCGGTCATCCCGCTTGAGATGGACTTGCCCTGAACGTGTCTGCGCCGCGATATCGACCTGCGCAGAGGCCGGGATGAAACTGCAGATAAGTACCGGCCTCGCGCTCTACAGTCTGCTCGAGTTTGCCGCCAACCCCGGGCGACAAATTTCCGCGGCCGACATCGCAGCCGAGTACGGGGTCTCCACGCACCATCTGGCGAAAGTGTTGCGAGAGCTCGTCCGCGCGGGATTGATTGAGTCGACCCGGGGCGTGGGCGGGGGCTACCGTTTCGGGGGGAACGCCAAACGTCTCACGCTCATGGACGTGATCGAATTGTTCGAGGACATCGGTGATCGCGCCGGCCGGAACCGCCAGCCCGGCGCTTCCACCGACGTCGGGCGGGCGCTCGGCGCTGTGCTCACCGAGATCGACGAGATAGCAAAGGCGACCTTTCGCTCAATCACGATCAGCACCATGCTGAAGATAATTGAACGTCAGCGCCGCCACGCCGCCCAAAAAAAGCCGCCCCGGCCGAGAAGGCTGCGCCGGAGTTAGGCCGCACCGTCTGCAGGAACGCCGCGGGCCAGGAGCTTGCCGCGCACCACGGCCGCGATGGTCCCGAGGACGAACAGAAGCAGGGCCAGCGCGTTGCCCGCGCCTCCGAAGCGGCGCAAAGCGGCGATCTCGGAAAAGTCACCTGCGATTCGTGTCGCGAGCGACAGCTGCAGCAACGCGAGCGGGACGTAGAAGCTCCAGTGGTAAGGCATCGCCGCACGCGTCACCGCCGGAAAAATAATCGGCGCGTGGCCGAACACCATCGAAAACACAAAGCCGAGCAGGATCGCGTGCAATCCCGCGTCCCGGGCGCCGAATTCGGAGAGAATCCCGCCCGCAAGAAGAATCAACGCTCCGACGCCAAGCCAGGCATAGCCGGAGAGCAGGCACACGGCAATGAATCTCGTCAGGCCGCGCTCGCGCACCGTGCGGCGCGCGATGTCCTGGCGCGCGAGCCACAGGGCGAGCGCAAGGAGTCCCGCCGCCAGCGTCGCCCACCCCGCCTGCGGGAAAGGCAAAGAGACGAGCAGCGCGGCGGCGATCGCGGTAACGATGGCGGCAAACACCGTTCGCGCGAGCGGCGACGGCGGCAGGAGTCGAGACAGCTCGAGCCGCTCCCCGGCTATTGTGAGCACCAGGAATCCGATCCACCACGGTACCGCGGCGGATGTTCCCGCTGTCGCAAGCCACAGGGAATTGCCCGCCGTCCAGCACGCCGCGCCGAGGACCAGGGTCAGGGTAAACGCCGCCCGCTGCCGCAGAAAAACCGCCACCGAAGCGGCGAGGAGTGCGAAGCTGGCCGCGATGAAAAGGAACATCGCGGCGAAAGGCATGGCCGCGACAGCCGCCAGCGCGCCGAGCGCAGCAGCAAGCGGCGCGAGGTAGGCCCAACGGTCCGCGAGCGCCACGGCACGCTCAAGACTGATCACGGTGCCGAAAAAACCGCCAACCATCAGCGGTCCGTGCCAGGCAACGAGCGCGGGGTCGGGCAGCGGCAACGCCCAGCCCATGCGCGCGAGCCCGGCGCTCGCGCCGACAGCGAGGGCAACGAATCCCGCCGCCAGCAGCGGCAGTCTCAGCACCGGCCTGATCCCGCTCTTCATGTCCGCACCCCCGCTTCAGCTTCCGGGCCATCCGAAGTGCCCGCGCGCGATTTCCGACATCATGTCCGGATTCCAGGGCGGATCCCATACCAGCTCGATCTCGATCTCGCAATCCTGCGGCGCGGCGGCGCGGATCGCATTGCGTGCCGATTCCACTATGGTGTCGCCCAGCGGGCAAGCCGGCGTCGTCATGGTCATGCGCACGCCGATACGCCCGGCGCTCACGTCGATGCCGTATACCAGACCGAGATCCACCACGTTCAACCCGACTTCGGGATCGACCACGTCTCGCAGCGCGTCGCGGATCGTGTCCTCCGTGGGCGGAGCCGGATTCGCCTGCGCGGTCATAAGAGATTCGCTCCTCAATATGCTTATACGCCGAGGTGGCGTACGTGGAGATCCGGCCGTCCGCGCAACTCTGCGGTGCTGCCGGAGAATACCGTGGCGCCCTTCACCAATATCACGGCGCGGTCTGCGACCGAGGACACTGCGGCGAAGTTCTTGTCGACGATCACGGTCGCGATGCCGTCCTTCTTTATGTGCCGGATGATCCCCCAGATTTCGCGCGAGACTTTCGGCGCAAGTCCCTCGGTTGCCTCGTCAAGTATCAGCAGCTCGGGATTTGTCAGGAGCGCGCGACCGATGCTCAGCATCTGCTGCTCGCCGCCGGAGATCTGGTCGCCGCCGTGGCCAAGCCGCTCGGCGAGGCGCGGAAAGATGCCGAGCACGCGCTCGAATGTCCACGCGCGATTTCCGTCCAAACCGGGCCGCGCCGCCATGACAAGGTTTTCGCGAACCGAAAGGTTTGGAAATATGCCGCGGCCTTCGGGCACGTAGGCTATTCCCGCCAGCGCGATCGCGTGGGGTGGCGCGCGGGTCATGTCCTGGCCTTTTATGCTCACCCTGCCCGAGCGAGAAGGCACCAAGCCCAGGATGCTCTTGAGCAGGGTGGTCTTGCCCATGCCGTTGCGGCCCATCAGGCCCACGGTTTCGCCACGGCGCACGGCGAAATCGACGCCGTGCAGAACGTGGCTCGCGCCGTAATAGGCGTGAATGCCACGCGCTTCGACGAGCATGTCGCTGGTTGATTTTTCCGCTCGCTCCAAATCCAATCCGATTCGAGTGCGACTCAAATGCCGCGATCTGTCG
>JBGPLD010000082.1:0-5898 GCA_041486325.1 Gammaproteobacteria bacterium | reverse complement strand
CCCAATTTGCCAGATCAGTATAACCGACTCGGCTAACAAGCTGATTTGCTGAGCCAAACATATTCTAGATCATTTTCACTGGCGGTTCTGGCTGCGTATTCTTTCAACGCTCCGGTAATAGGGGCGCAGAGGGGCAAACTGCGGCGGCAGCCCATTCATGGCGGCCTGTGCATCCGCCACGCTGGGATAGGATCCATAGGCGGCGCGGTAATGCTGTTCGCCATTGATCTTTACGCTATAGACCAGGAGCTCCTCCGCCGGCACGACCTTCGCAGCATTGTGCAAGAAGTCTTCCAAGCGCCCCAGCTCGCTCGAGTTAACAGTAACAAGTTGAATCGCATAATGATATCCAGGGGCGACTTTCAGCCATTCCTGGGTTGCAGCAAAGCGCTCGCGCGTGAACTGGCCGCGCGCCGGGGGCGTGGGCCCTATGCTTTCGGCAGGCGCATCTGCCGCCGGGGCCGCCAGTGCGACCGCTTTAGAATCTGCGGGACCTGCTTGCTTTAGAGGGACCGTAAGCGCGGACGCGACAGGGTCGGCGCCTGCACTGGATTCGGCCCATGCAGCCGATCGAACCGATTGGGCGGCGGGCGGTAATTGCGGCACCCGGCTCACCGAGGCGCGCGCCGGTGTCACGGTGTACGCGGCAGGTGAGGCGGGAGCGCTGGGCACTCCTGCGGACAGCAGCACATTCACACCCCAACCGAGAATGAGCCCCGTCGCGAGCGCGGCTGCGCCGATCCAGGCCTTATGCAGCTTGAGCGGCGATCGGTGGAACTCGGAGTCCTTCACGGCCATCTTCACTTCCGCTTCGCCGATCTCGTGCTTGCCTCTTGCGAAAGCAGCCAGCAGCGCCTTATCCGCAAGAATGTTGACGCGCCGGGTAAGTCCCCTGGATGCATCGGTAACGAGCTTGATCGCCCTGGGGGCGAATACCTTGGGCCCGCGGTAGCCTGCGGCGCGCATGCGAAAGTCGATGTAGTTCTCGATGTCGCTTCGGACCAGGGGCTCAAGGCGAAAGCTGTGCGTGATGCGTTCCTTCAGCTGGCGCATGTTGACGGTGTTCAGTCGCTCATCCAGTTCCGGTTGCCCGAAAAGCACCATCTGCAGCAGCTTGTGGCGGTTCGATTCGAGGTTGGAAAGAAGCCGGACCTCCTCGAGCGCTTCGTTGGGCATCGCGTGTGCTTCGTCGATCAGCACCACGACGCGCCGGCCTTCCCCGAAACGGCGGATGAGGTGATCCTGGAGCGCGCGCAGCACGCGCGAGGCGCGCGCGCCTTCCATGTTCAGCCCCATCTCGTCGGCGATGGCCAGCAGGATTTCGTCGCGCGACAACGAGGGATTGACGAGATAGATGGTCTCGACGGTGCCGGGCAGTCGCTCGATCAGGACCCGGCACAGCATCGTCTTGCCGCTACCTACCTCGCCGGAGACCTTGACGATTCCCTCGTCGTGAGTGATGGCGTAGAGAAGCGCTTCCAGCGTCGCTCCGCGGTTCGCACCCTGGAAGAAAAAATCCGTGTGGGGCGTGATGCGGAAGGGCGGTTCGTTCAGTCCGAAATGATCGAGGTACATGGTTGCCTCACGGCGACCGGGCAGGCGGTCGCGACTACTGCTGCTTTTGCAGCGACTCCATGCGGGAATAGAGCGTGGTGCGGTTGATGCCGAGCATCTTCGCGGCCTGACTGACGTTTCCGCGCGTGAGCTTCATCGCTGCGTCAATATAGCCCTGTTCCCAGGCTTTCAGCATGTCGTCGAGGTTGAAGCTGCGCTCGCGCTGCAGGTGGCGCTGCGCCTGCTCAATGAGCGTCTCCGGATCCGACGGCAGGCCCGGCCCGGTGTCGCGGGGCGATTCGAGGTCGAACTCCGGCTCAAGTTCGGCGGTGGAGAGTTTCTGTCCGGCGTGCTTGGTGGTGAGACGGATGACGACGTTGCGCAGCTCGCGCACGTTGCCCGGAAAATGATAGTCGCGCCAGGCGTTCTTCGCAGAGTCGTCCAGCGAAAACGGCGGCAGCTTCGCCTGTCCGGCGTAGTATCTGCAATAGTGCTCCAGAAGAAGCGCGCGATCATCGTCCATGTCGCGCAGCGCGGGCACGCTGATCGTAAATACCGACAACCGGTGATACAGATCGGCGCGAAAATTGCCTCTCTTCACTTCCTGGCGCAAGTCGCGATTGGTGGCCGCAACTACCCGGGCGCGCGAGACGCGCTGTTGCGTCTCTCCGACTCGCTGGAATTCGCCGTTCTCCAGCACTCGCAGCAGCTTCGCCTGGAGCTCCAGCGGCAATTCGCCGATCTCGTCGAGAAACAACGTGCCGTCCCCCGCGTCCTCGAAGTAGCCCGACTTGTTCTGTGCCGCGCCCGTGAATGCGCCCTTGGCGTAACCGAACAGCGTCGGCTCGACCAGGTTGGGCGCAATCGCCGCGCAATTGAGCGCAAACCATGGTTTCGATCGTCGCATGGAGAGCCGGTGCAGAAGGCTCGCCACCACTTCCTTGCCGGTTCCGGACTCGCCCTCGATGAGCGCCGGGAAGGGCGAATCGGCGTATTGGCTGATCTGGCTCTTCAGCTTCTGCAGGGCCGGGCTCTTGCCGATCAGCGGATCGGTGTCCTCGATCCCTTCCCCGGAGATTTCCGCGGCACGGAACTGCAGCGCGTGTAACAGGATCTTCTTGAGGTTTTCGGGGTCGCATGGCTTGGCGACGAACTCGGCTGCGCCGAGAGTGCGGGCGTGGCGCGCATTGGCGGCGTCGTTCTGGCCCGAAAGCACCAGGATCTTCATGGCCGGCGAGTGGGCCAGTAGGTCTGTGATGAGCTGGAATCCTTCATCGGGCCGGTGCGGCACGGGCGGCAAGCCGAGATCCACCAGCGCAAGCTGGGGAGCATCGTCCATTTGCCTGAGCAGGCTCACTGCGTGGCGGCGGGAATCGCTCACGAGAACGTCAAAATCCTTGCCCAGCGCGTACGAAAGGGTATCGGTGATGAGCGGATCGTCGTCGACGATCAGCAGGCTCGGCTTTGGGCTTTCAGCCATGGCGTTCGATGCATTTCAGGAAGGCGCGCTCCAGCGAAGATTCGCCCTGGAGCTCGCAAAGTCCTCGCGGCGCGCCGACGTAGGCGAGCGTTCCCCCGTGCAGGACTGCCATCCGGTCGCAGATTTCCTCGATATCCGCGAGCGAATGCGAAGTAAGCAGCATCGTCCGTCCATCGGACCGGAGCTTCAGGAGGAGATCCTTCGCGCGGGCGCGCGCTTTCGGATCAAGCCCGCTCATGGGCTCGTCCAGAACGTACAGATCCCTTCCCGAGAGAAAGCAGGCTGCAAGACCCAGCTTTTGAGTCATTCCTTTTGAATACGCGCGCACCGGCTTGCCGAGCGCTGCAATGTCCAGATCCAGCGCAGTGAACATCACGCGCACGCGCTCCTCGTTCCATTCGCACTCGAGCAGCTGCAACATCGTATGAATAAATTCCCTGCCGGTGAGGAAATAGGGCGGGATGAAGCGCTCGGGCAGGAACGAAAGGCGCGCACGCGCTTGCGGCCGGCGATGCCCGACGCCGTGGACGTCGATGGACCCCGCGTCGAGATCGCAAAAATCGAGCAGGCATTTGATGAGCGTGGTTTTGCCGGCGCCGTTGACGCCGGCGAGGCCTACGCACTCCCCGGATGGAATGTCGAAATCGATCCCGCGCAGCACGCTGGCGCGCCCGAAGCTCTTGTTCACTCCGCGAAATCGAACCACCGGGTCGGCCATATGGCGGGCTGGCGCTCTTTGTGGGGAGCGTCGATGATAGCGCAAAGAACGGGTGGTTTCACGGCAAACCAATGAGGACACAGTTCGTACGGGTGTCGCCTGGAGCGGAGTTCCACCGGGACAAGTCCTCCACGGCGTAATTTGTCGGGGTGCGCCCTTCTAAGCTAAGATCGCTTTTTCGCATCCTCCGTGCCTCGTGCCGTGACAACAATCAATCTGGTCGAAGTTGAAAACGTCACGTTCGGCTACGATCGTCGCGAGATTCTGAAGGACATCAACCTTGTCGTTCCCAGAGGAAAAGTAGTTACGATCATGGGGCTGTCCGGCTGCGGCAAGACGACCCTGCTGCGCTTGATCGGCGGCGCGCTCATGCCGGACAGAGGCGAAGTACGCGTGGACGGCCGCCCCGTTAACAGAATCGGCCATGGCGAGCTTTTCGCGCTCCGGCGCAAGATGGGCATGCTGTTTCAGTTCGGAGCCCTTTTTACCGACCTGTCCTCGCTCGACAACGTCGCCTTTCAGATGCGCGAGCACACGGACCTGCCCGAGGCCCTCATCCGCGACCTGGCGCTCATGAAACTGCAGGCGGTGGGTCTGCGCGGAGCCGCCGATCTCATGCCCTCGGAGCTTTCCGGGGGCATGGCGCGTCGCGTCGCGCTGGCGCGCTCGATCGCTCTGGATCCGATGCTCATGATGTACGACGAGCCGTTCGCCGGGCTCGATCCAATCTCGCTAGGAATCATCGGGCGGTTGATCCGGCAACTCAACGATTCGCTGGGCGCGACCTCGATCGTCGTGACCCACGATGTTGCCGAAGCGCTCGAACTCGTCGACTACGTCTATTACATGTCCGAAGGAAAAGTCGAGTTTCACGGCACTCCCGACCAGATACGCGCGGGCCGCCATCCCTCGCTTCACCAATTTGTCTACGGCGAGCCCGACGGGCCGGTGCCGTTTCATTACCCCGCCCCCCAATACCGTAGCGACATGCTGGCGCAATGATGCGACGCGTTGCGGAATTGCTGCGCGCTCTGGGCGCCCGCGTGATCGACAGCTGGATCTGGCGCCTCGGTTTCGCGAGCCGCTTCCTCTGGCTCATTCTGAAGGAATCGGGCACGAGCTTTCGCCGCTTTCATCTCACCATTCGCGAGATCTATTTCGCGGGAGTGCTTTCGCTCATCATCATCCTCGTGTCCGGGTTATTCGTCGGCATGGTGCTGGGACTGCAGGGGTACGACACGCTGGTGCGCTACGGCTCGGCCGAGGCGCTGGGAGTGCTGGTGTCGTTGTCGCTGGTGCGCGAGCTGGGTCCGGTTGTTGCAGGGCTGCTCTTTGCCAGCCGTGCAGGCAGCGCGATCACCGCCGAGATCGGCCTCATGAAAGCGACCGAGCAGCTCTCCGCAATGGAAATGATGGCGGTGGATCCGATCGCAAGAGTGGTTGCGCCGCGCTTCTGGGCCGGCGTGATCTCGATGCCGCTGCTCGCGGCGCTGTTCTCCGCGATGGGCGTGTTCGGCGGCTATCTGGTCGGTGTGCGGCTGATCGGCGTGGATGAGGGCTCCTTCTGGTCGCAGATGCAGGCGGCGGTGGATTTCCGCGAGGACGTTCTGAACGGCTTTATCAAGAGCCTGGTATTCGGGGTGGCGGTGAGCTGGATCGCGGTATTCGAAGGCTACGATGCGCCGCCCACCGCCGAGGGTGTCTCGGGCGCGACTACGCGCACCGTAGTGACATCGTCGCTTGCAATCCTCGCGCTCGACTTCGTCCTGACTGCACTGATGTTCAGGGGGGCCTGAACCGGAAAGGAATATATGATGCTTGTTTCCAGCTACGGATTCCATGCAAACACCGGATCAGGGGCGCGCACATGATGACACGCAAGGAGATTGATCTTTGGGTAGGGATGTTCACCTTGATTGGCGTTGGTGCGCTGCTGTTTCTGTCATTGAAGGTCGCGAACTTGGCATCGTTCTCGGTGGCGGATGCGTACCAGATCAAGGCCGAATTTGAAAACATCGGCGGGCTGAAAGTCCGCGCGCCCGTGAAAAGCGCAGGCGTGGTCGTCGGCCGTGTCGGCGAGATTCGTTTCGATCCGCAGATATTCAAGGCGATCGTGACGATGAACGTCGACAGCCGCTACCAATTT
>JBGPLD010000081.1:0-5905 GCA_041486325.1 Gammaproteobacteria bacterium | reverse complement strand
CCTTCTGCCGCACCGAAAGCTTTTCGCCGGCGGCGATCCGGATCTGCTCCTGCACGATGTCGATGCCGGTAATCATCTCGGTCACCGGGTGTTCGACCTGGATGCGCGTGTTCATCTCTATGAAGAAAAATTCGCCGTCCTCGTATAGGAATTCAAACGTGCCGGCGCTGCGATAGCCTATCTTGCGGCAAGCCTCGATGCAGCGCTCGCCGATACGAGCGCGCAGCTTCGATGTGATTTCCGATGCGGGGGCCTCCTCCATTACTTTCTGGTGACGCCGCTGCATCGAGCAGTCGCGCTCGCCAAGGTAGATCACGTTTTTGTGTCCATCGGCGAGTACTTGCACTTCGATGTGACGCGGGTTCTCGAGGTATTTCTCAATGTATACGGTAGGATTGTCGAACGCGGCCTGGGCCTCAGCGCGGGTAAGATTTGCGGCACTCTTCAGCGCGGCCTCGGTGTGCACCACGCGCATGCCGCGCCCGCCTCCACCACCCGCCGACTTGATAATCACCGGGTAGCCGATTTTTCTCGCTATCTTGACGATTTCCTCGGGGGAGTCGGGCAGTGGGCCGTCGGATCCGGGGACGCAGGGCACCCCGGACTTCTGCATCACGTGTTTGGCGCTTATCTTGTCGCCCATCAATCGAATTGTCTCAGCGCGCGGGCCGATGAATACGAATCCGCTCGAGTCCACCCGCTCGGCAAAGTCCGCGTTTTCCGCAAGGAATCCATAGCCGGGATGGATGGCCTCGGAGTCGGTGACCTCGGCAGCGCTGATGATTGCCGGAATATTGAGGTAGCTCGCGCTCGACGCGGCCGGCCCGATGCACACCGACTCGTCGGCCAGCTTCACATACTTCGCCTCGCTGTCGGCCTCGGAATGCACCACCACGGTCTTGATGCCGAGTTCGCGGCAGGCACGCTGGATGCGCAAGGCGATTTCGCCGCGGTTGGCGATCAGAATTTTCTCGAACATGCCCTGCGGCTACCCGATCATCATGAGCGGCTCGCCGTATTCGACTGGCTGGCCACTCTCGACCAGGATCGCTTTGATCACGCCGTCCTTGTCGGCTTCGATCTCGTTCATAAGCTTCATCGCCTCGATGATGCAGATGGCCTGCCCGACCTTGACTGTGTCGCCGACCTCAACGAAAACTTTCGCGCCGGGGGAGGCCGAGCGGTAGAACGTACCTACCATCGGGGACTTGACGAGATGGCCCTCGAAGGAGGTCGGGGCCTCGTCCGCCGGGGAGACGGTTGACGCGCTCATAGCTGGCGCAACTGCCGCGGCTGCGGGCACGCCGCCACCAGCGCGGGCAGGGACGGACAATGAATCGGCTCCCTTTCCGCCTGGGCCGTTCTTGACGATCTTGACCTTTTCCTCGCCCTCAGTCACCTCGAGCTCGGAGATGCCCGATTCCTCGACAAGGTCGATCAGTTTCTTGAGTTTGCGCAAATCCATGTTGGCCTCCTTCCGCGCCCCGTCCCATATTGGTCCGGGGCGCGAGGGGTTGGCTTAGATTCGATGACAAAAGAAGGACGCTCCCCCTTCTTGTCCCCCAATTTGTCGCTTTTAAGTCGTTTGCAGCGCGAATTGCAGCGCGAGGTCATAGCCTCGGCTGCCAAGCCCGCAGATGGTGCCGACCGCAAGGTCTGAGAAATACGAATGGCGCCGAAACGGCTCTCTGGAATGGATATTTGACAGGTGCACCTCTATGAAGGGAATTCTAACCGCTGCCAAGGCGTCCCGCAGTGCCACACTGGTATGCGTCAATCCGGCCGGATTGACGATGATCCATGAAATTCCCCGCATTTTCGCAGAATGTACTTGTTCAATCAGGGCTCCTTCATGGTTGCTCTGGAAGACTTCCAACGATGCTCCATGGTGCCGAACCAGTTGAGTGAGCCGCTCGTTGATGCTGTCGAATGTCTCGGTCCCGTAAATCTCGGGCTCCCGCGTACCAAGCAAATTCAGGTTGGGGCCATGAAGGACAAGAATGGTCTTGGACTTTCGCGGGAGCGCGCGAGCGGAGCGCTTTGGCTTTGACATGGCAGCAAGTTTGACGCAAATGCCGACACGTTGTCCAGCCGTTGGGCGATTTTAACGTAAAAATAATGACTTGGATAAGCAGCGGCCGTAGCCAGCCTGAGATATCTCCCTCGTCTAATCTGATCAGGTGGGCTTTCGCCACCCCCTGACCGGTCAAGGATCAAAGGGAATGGCAGTCTGGCCAGGGCCGGTTCTCAAAGAATCGCCTTGACTCGATTGACGCAAGGACCCATTCAACGACTGGATAATTGATTTAGTATTCTCGGGAGAATTTCAAAGGAATAGAGGCAGAATCGAGCCTGATACTGACAATTTGCAAGCCGTTCGATGCAAATCGCTGATGTAGCCTAATCAGGCCTGGATTTTCTTCCCGGCATAGGTCGCACCAGGTCGCCCAGCAATTCAACAACAATCACCTGGCCGCCGCCGCGAGTACCACTAGCGGTATCAGAACCGCGCGTCTAACCATTCTGCCCAGACAAGAGCTGCGTTACGGCCTGGATTCCCGCCCGCTCCAAGGGGCGCCCCGAATACGAGGTCCTTAGCGTGCCGCGCTCGTCATTCAGCGTATAGATGGCAAGGTTGACCGGTACGCCTTGCCACTCGAGCTTCAGCACGGATACTGCACGCGCCTGGTCGCCAGCAAAGTGACGTTGATCGCAAACGTCGTACGGGATCTTCCGGTTGAGAAGAAAGAGCTCGACCGTCTTGCAGTCATCGGCAAATAGCTGAAGGTCGATGTCGCTGTAGCGCCCGGCGGTGCCCTTCAGCACCGGACCGGCGAGGTAGGGCCGAAACTGCGAGAGCAACCGCATTGTGTCAAGCGCCCGCTCGCGCAGATACTTGATGCGCTCGCGCTGCTCGTCGCCTTGGTAGAGAGACTGATAGGCACGCAGCTCGGTCTCAATCTCCTCATTTTTCGGCAGCGCCTGTGTGTCCTCCGCCCCCAGCTGGCGCGCGGCCTTGCGCTTTGCGAGCGCAAAATTCTCGATTCCATCCTCGGCCATCATGCGCGCCGCGGCCGCGGCGATGCGCACGCGCATTTGTTGCTGCTTGGACTTACTGTCCTTCGGCATGGGAAGACCGGCGAAAAACGACGGGCGCGACGGTGCATCATACCGCAGCCGGAAACACGGGCGAAGTAAGCTAAAATCGCGGCAGATTACAATTGTGTGTCAATTCGCCATCGCAGTGCGGGCGCGCTGACCGTCCACCGGCTCGTGCACATCCACATCCTAGGCATCTGCGGAACCTTTATGGCGGGAATAGCCGCGATCGCGAAAGCGGCTAACCACCGGGTCACGGGCTGCGACGCCAATGTCTACCCGCCAATGAGCACGCAGATAGCCGAGCAAGGCATTCCACTGATCGAAGGCTTTACTGCCGACCAGCTCGCGTTGAAACCGGATTTGTGGGTGATCGGCAACGTCGTGAGCCGGGGAAATCCCCTCATGGAGGCGATTCTTAACCGGGGTGACAAGTATGTTTCGGGGCCGCAGTGGCTAGCCGAAAATGTTCTGGCGAGCAAGTGGGTGCTTGCCGTGGCCGGAACCCACGGGAAAACAACAACTTCTTCAATTCTTGCCTGGATACTCCAAGACGCAGGCCTAGCTCCGGGATTCCTTATTGGCGGCGTACCCAAAAATTTCGAATCTTCTGCAAGCCTTGGATCTCAAAGTCATTTCGTTATAGAAGCCGACGAATACGATACCTCGTTCTTCGATAAGCGCTCAAAGATGGTGCACTATCGACCAAAGATCGCGGTAATTAATAATATCGAGTTCGATCATGCTGACATCTTCGCCGATCTTGCAGCGATCGAGACACAATTTCATCATTTTGTTCGAACTGTTCCGGCTTCGGGATTGATTGTAGTAAACGGCAAAGATTCGGCGACAGGACGGGTGCTTGCTCGCGGCTGCTGGACCCCGGTCGAGCGGTTTGGGGCGAATGAGGGCTGGAATGCGACCGAAGCCGGAAATGATTCGTTCGAAGTCACCAGTCAGGGTAAGCGGATGGGCACGGCGCGTTGGGGACTGCTCGGCGAGCACAATCGCATGAATGCTCTCGCGGCAATTGCGGCTGCCCGCGCGGCCGGAGTTGATCCGGCCCGGGCCATCGATTCGCTTGCGCGGTTCGAGAACGTCAAACGCCGCATGGAGCTGCTTGGCAAAGCGGCGGGCGTTTCCGTTTGGGATGATTTCGCGCACCACCCGACGGCCATCGCCGCGACGCTTGCGGGGTTGCGCGGCCGGGTGGGTCGCGCTCGGATTCTTGCCGTACTCGAGCTGCGCTCCAATACTATGAAGCTTGGCGTAATGAAGGAGCAGCTTGCCGACAGTCTCGGCGGCGCGGAACGCATATATTGCTACAGCGCGAACCTTGGCTGGAATGCGGTCGAGGCACTGGCGCCCCTGGGTCGGCGCGCGAGCTGCGAGGAAAATCTGGAGCGGCTTGTCGCGGCCGTCACGGCCGAGGCCCGACCCGGCGATCATGTGCTCGTCATGAGCAACGGTGGCTTTGGAGGCATTCACAAACGGCTGCTTGCGGCGCTAGGCGAGCAAGGTAGGCCGACGGCTCCTTGACATGATTGTCTACCTGCACGGATTCAACAGTTCGCCCCAATCGAACAAGGCGCAAACTTTAAGAGGTTATCTCGAAGAACGTGGCCGGGGTACGCAGTTCGCATGTCCGCAACTACCGCATCGGCCCGAACAGGCGGTCGCGGCGATCGAGACCGAGATGGCACACCATCCCAATGCGCGGGTCACCCTGGTCGGAAGCTCGCTCGGTGGTTACTACGCGACCTGGCTTGCGGAAAAGCATGGCGTTCGCGCGGCGCTGATTAATCCCGCAATAGACCCGCACGTTGGTCTGCGCGCTTATCTAGGCCCGCAGGAAAACTATCACGGTGGCGAGAAATACGAGCTCACCGAAGAGCATCTGCGGCAATGGAGGAAGCTTTTCGTCCCGAACGTGCACCCGAAGCGCTACCTGCTGCTGGTCGAAACCGGCGATGAAGTACTCGATTATCGTCGGGCGGTGAAAAAATACCGCGGCGCGAAGCAGGTGGTGGTGCAGGGCGGGGACCACACCCTGGCGAGTTTTCCCGGGCAGATCCCTTTGATCCTGGAATTTGCGGGGATGAGCTGATTACTTGAGCACTTTCCAGGCGGATTTGACGTCTTTGAGCGCGTAGCGCGCTACGGCTTTTTCGTCGAACCCGAACCCCAGGCCCGGGGTCTTCGGCAAGAGCAGCATCCCGTCCTTCGCCGTCAACTGCGTATCGATGAGGTTCCGGAAATTCAGCACCTGGTCGTCGGGAAAGAATTCGACATAGCGTGCGTTCGGCGTCGCCGCCACCAGGTGCACGTGCAAGTCGTGGAACCAGTGCGGGCAAACGGTGACGTTGTAGCTCGCGGCCGTCGCGGCAATTCTTTTCCATTCCGAGATCCCGCCGCACACCAGCGCGTCGGCCTGCAGGATTGCCGCCGCGCCCTTGTCGAGGATCTCCTTGAAGTGCCAGCGGCCGGTGCCGATCTCGCCGGTCGCGACGGCGACGTGGGTAAGCTTCGCCAGCCGAGCGTGGTTTTCTATGTCGTCGGGGAAGAACGGTTCCTCGATCCAGTAGGGATCGTAGAGTTCGAAGCGTTCCAAATAGCGCATCGCGGTGGGCAGATCGTGCCAGGCGTTGTTCGCGTCGAGCATCAGCTCAACTTCGGGCCCGATGGCGTCGCGCGCCGCCTTCACCCGAGCTTCTTCTTCCTTGGGCGATAGCTTCCCCACTTTCATCTTCACCGCACTGAAGCCGGCTTTCACGTATCCGGCCATTTCCTCGCCGAGCTTCCGCGG
>JBGPLD010000080.1:0-5957 GCA_041486325.1 Gammaproteobacteria bacterium | reverse complement strand
GTCCGGCTTGACCGTCACCTCGGCCACCTGGGCGACGACGGTGCCGAACGATTCGTGCACCGCGATGCCGCGCCCGCGCCGCTCGCCGCGCTTTCCTTCGCGCAGCGGCAGGCTCCAGTCGGCCTCGGTCGCCGCGAGCTCCAGCGCCGCTTTGTGGCGCGGATGTTTCGCAAGGAGCGTCCGGCGCAGCTGGTAGGGGTCCTTTCCGGCAGCCAGGGCCAGCTCATCGAGGAAAGTTTCGGTCGAGAATGCGGTGTGCGTCGAGCCGACCGAGCGCCACCACTGCACCGGCACGCCCATCTTCGGGGAATGCAGCTCGACTGCGACGTTGGGAATGACGTAGGGAAGGTTCGCCGCGCCTTCGACCGAGGTCGCGTCGATGCCCTCCTTCACCATCATGGCTTCCATGACGGTGCCAGCCATGATCGACTGCCCGACGATGCGGTGTTGCCAGGCAACGATGTTCCCCCGCGCATCGAGCCCGGCCTTCAGCGCGTGGCAGTACATCGGGCGGTAGTGGCCCGCGCGCATGTCGTCTTCGCGCGTCCATACGAGCTTCACGGTCGCGCGGCCGTCGCCTTTCTGCGCAAGGGCCCTGGCGATCAGGACCGCCTCGACGAGGTAATCGGCGTGCGGATTGGCGCGGCGGCCGAAGCTGCCGCCCGCGTAGAGCATGTTGAGCTTCACCTGCTCGGGCTTCAGGCCGAGCACGCCGGCAACCGCCGGCTGGTCGATCGACTGGAACTGCTCGCCGTTCCAGATCTCGCAGGAATCCGGATCCAGCTTCACGACGCAGTTCATCGGCTCCATGCAGGCGTGGGCGAGATACGGAAACTCGTACGCGGCCTCCAGCGTCTTCGCGGCCCCCGCGAAGGCGAGCGCCGCGTCGCCCTCTTTTTTCGCGGGCAGGCCCGGCGCCGCGGCCAGTTTCCTGAACTCGGCCATGATCTCCGGCGATCCGAGCTTGAACGCCTGCGTCTCGTCCCATTCGATGCCGAGCGCGTCGCGGCCTTTTTTTGCGGACCAGAAATCGCCAGCCAGCACTGCCACGCCCTGCGGAATCGCCACGACGTCCACGACGCCTTTCACCGCGCGCGCCTTCGCCGCGTCGAAGGCCTTCACCGTCGCGCCGAAGCGCGGCGGATGCGCGAGGAGCGCGGTGAGCATGCCGGGCAGCTTCACGTCCTGCGTGAAGATCGCCGTGCCCGTGGATTTGGCGCGGCTGTCGGTGCGCGGCGCGCGCTTGCCGATGTAGATGAATTCTTTCTCGTCCTTGAGCCTCACGTCCTTCGGTACGGGCAGCTTTGCGGCATCGGCGGCCAGTGCGCCGAAATTCGCCTTGCGATTGCTCGCCGCGTGCGTCACCACTCCGCGCTGGACGGCGATCGAATCCGGCGCCACGCTCCAGCGCTGGGCGGCCGCGGCGACCAGCATTGCGCGCGCCGCTGCGCCCGCCTTTCTCATCTGCTCGTACGAATTCGCCATCGCCGTGCTTCCGCCCGTACCCTGCATCGGGCCGAAGGACAGATTGTTGTAGCGGCTCGCGTCCGCGGGCGCGCCTTCGACGCGGACCTGGCTCCAGTCGGCGTCGAGCTCATCGGCGACGAGCGTGGGCAGCCCCGTGTAGGTGCCCTGGCCCATCTCGAGGTGCTTGACGATCACGGTGACCGTGTTGTCCGCGCCGATGCGCACGAAAGCATTCGGCTCGAAGCTGCTCTCGGCGGCGATCCTGCCGCCCGCCAGTCCCGGGCCCGCCTGCGCAAAGGCCCCCGGCGCCGCGATGCCGAGCGTGAGGCCCGCGCCCGCCCTGAGAAAATCGCGACGGCTGAGATTGACGATTTCAATATTGATCATGCATTTCTCCTGGTTTGTCATCCTGAGGCTCCTTCGACTCCGCTCTGTATAAACTCCAGCCGAAGGATCTCCACTCGCACGCAGCGTTCCCGAAGAGATCCTTCGCTGCGCTCAGGATGACGCGTCATTGGACGTGAAATGACGCGTCATTTAAGTTCCCGCGCAGCGGACTTGATTGCCGCGCGGATGCGGTTATAGGTGCCGCAGCGGCACACGTTGCCGCTCATTGCGGCGTCGATCTCGGCGTCGTTCGGGCGCTTGTTGGCCGCAAGCAGCGCCGCGGCGCTCATGACCTGGCCCGACTGGCAGTAGCCGCACTGCGGCACGTCGTTCGCGATCCAGGCGGCCTGCACCGCCTTGCCTTCCTTGGTCGCGCCGATCGCCTCAATGGTGGTAATGCGCTTGCCGGCCGCCGCGCCGGCGGGCGTGGTGCAGGAGCGCGCGGGCTCGCCGTTCAGGTGCACGGTGCAGGCGCCGCACAGCGCCATGCCGCAGCCGTACTTGGTGCCGGTCATGTTGAGGTAATCGCGCAGCACCCACAGCAGCGGCGTGTCGGGCTCGGCGTCCACCCGCACGGCCTTGCCATTGACGTTCAGGGAGATCATCGCAGGACTCCTTGGAAAATAGGCCTCGAAAAATCCGGGCCATGCGGAGTGAATTGTATAGCAGGCACGCTCATTCTGAATTCCCCGGTCCGGATTCTACCTGTCAAGACTTACAGCTAGGCAAGACCTTCCCAAGCGTGCAAAGTAAACAGTACGGGCCGCAACAAGCGGCCAGGCCTCCAGGCCTGACGCGGCCTCAGTTCAATCTCACCTCTAGCGGGAGGGCGGGTGAACACGATTCGATATGCATGCCTTGTCGGCGCCAGCGTATTGGCTTCCGGGTGCACGATTATCAATTCGTACACGAACAACCCGCTTGTCTTGCCGGAGTCGACAAAAGGGCTTCCTTTGCCGGAGGCCAAGAAAGATGAACGGGAGACTCAGAAGGCGTCGTTCAAGGTCTCGGGCAAACGCGGCAATCCGGACGTGCTGGTCCTGCTCGCGCTGTCCGGCGGCGGCTCGCGCGCGGCGTACTTTTCCGCCTTGGTGATGCTCAAGCTCCAGACGTTCCCCGACCACGACCTGTTGCAGGAGGTCGACGCCATCTCCTCCGTCTCGGGCGGATCCATTGCCGCCGCCTACTACGCGATTTCCAAGGACGAGCGCGTGACGAGCCCGGCGCTTGCGGCGTTGATCGCGCCTCTCCAGGACAAGAATCCCTTCCCCCCGGGCACGCTGCACGCGGCCGGCAACGGCACGTTGACGTGTTCGAAAGAGCTCGGACCGTCGGAAGTGCAGAAGGTGCGGGATCGCGTCGCCGATCCGTATCTCGCCGCCCGGGTCATCGCCCTGTGCAATGTCGTTTCAAACCGCATGTGGGACGAGGAAACGGTCAAGGACTTGATGAAGCGCAACTATGTCATGAGATGGTTCGGCAACTGGTTCTGGCCGTGGAACATCGGGAGATACTGGTTTACCGCCTTCGACCGCTCCGACCTCATGGCGCAGACCCTTGCCAACAACCTCTACGACGCCGAGTTGACCACAAGGGAATACACGTTCAGAGATCTTACGTTCGGCGATCTGAATCCCGAGCGCCCGTATCTGCTCATCAACTCCACGAACGCCACCGGCAGCGATAGCGGCGCCATATCCCGCCGCGAGCAATTTCCGTTCGGATCCATATTCACATTTACTGCGGAAGATTTCAGCGATCGAATAGACTCAGACATCAAGAGCTATTCCGTGGCGAGGGCGGTAATGGCTTCGGCGGCCTTCCCCCTTGTTTTTCCAAACATGACTCTGCGTGACTTCAGCCCTCTGGCCGAACCGGAGTGCAAGGATGCTGAAAATACACGGGGTCTCTGCTACCGCTACCTGCACGTTTTT
This sequence comes from Gammaproteobacteria bacterium, assembly GCA_041486325.1. Taxonomy (GTDB): domain Bacteria; phylum Pseudomonadota; class Gammaproteobacteria; order Burkholderiales; family SG8-39; genus VBDM01. The sequence goes on along the minus strand of JBGPLD010000080.1, from coordinate 2,169 downwards.
GACGGCGGCAATTCGGACAACCTGGGCCTTGCGACGGTCAAGCGCGTGCTGTTCGAGGCGGCCGCGGCCAGGAGGTTCGACGAATTCAAACGCATCGTCGTGATCTCGGTCGATGCATTCACGAGGCCGGCCGGCACTTCGAGCAAATTTTCCGACTCCCGCGTGGATCTGTTCAGCTATTTACTGGACGCGAACCTGGTGTCCGCAGTGGACTCGCTGCTACAGGCAAACCGGGGGAATACGATGCGCGAATTCCGGAATCGGGTGTTTTCGTGGGAGGAGAAGGAATGCGATCCCGACCAGCGAAACTTCCCGGAGCGGTTGTGCAAAACATTGAGAGAACTGAAGGCCACTGCGCCGCTCGACAAGAAGGCGCCGTTCGACAAGGAGGGGCAGCTCAATCTCAAGGACAAGCTCGTCTTCTATCACATCGGATTCGACGATGTCGGCAATGCCGAGTTTATGGAAATGGGCGCGGACGGAAATATTGTGTCGATGCGCCTAAGGGAGCGGCTCGACCAGATTCCGACATCGTTGAGCATATCGGACGCGGATGCGAATGTGATCGAGAAAGCGGTGCAATCCATCGTGAAACCCGGCAACGACTGTCTTCGGGCGATACGCGAAATCGTCACGAACAGCTACGTGAATCCAACCGATCCGCATGAGCGCTGCAGGGCGGTCGATCTTCCGCGCTGAATGGCCCCATCATGCGTGGCAGATTTTTCGCTCTCCTGCTCGCGCTCGCCGCGCTGTTTGCCGGGGCGGCGCACGCGCAAATCTATCCTTCCCACTCCGTGCGCATCCTCGTCGGCTTCGCGCCCGGCGGACCGAATGACATCATTGCCCGCGCCTACGGCGCGCGGCTCGCGGAATCCTTCGGCCAGCCCTTCGTCGTCGAGAACCGCCCCGGCGCCGGCGGCAATCTCGCTTCCGAGGCAGTCGCGAGGGCCGCGCCCGACGGGCACACGCTGGTGCTCGGCTCGACCGGCCCCATTGGAGTCAATCCTTCGCTCTACGCGAATCTTTCCTTCGACATCGTGCGCGACCTCGCGATCGTCACCCTCGTCGCCACCGGCAACAGCGCCCTTGCCGTTAACCCACGCGTGCCCGCGAAAAACGTCCAGGAACTGATCGCGCTCGCAAAGGCGCAGCCGGGCAAGCTCAGCTACGCCTCATCGGGCGCGGGGTCGTCCTTGCACCTCGCGGCGGAACTCTTCAAGCAGATGGCGGGCGTGGATATCCTGCACGTGCCCTACAAGGGCGCCGCTCCCGCGATGATCGACCTCGTCGCGGGCCAGGTGGATATGAGCTTCGCGCCGGTGGCGAACGTCGTGCCGCTCGCCAAGGGCGGAAAGCTGCGGCTCCTTGCGCTCACGGGCGCGAAGCCTTCCGCGATCGCGCCCGGCACGCCCACCCTCAGCGACACCGGATTGCCCGGCTTCGACGTGTGGACCTGGTACGCGGTCCTCGCCGCCGCGGGCACGCCCGAGGAAGTGATCAACCGCCTGCACGCGGAGCTCACGAAGATCGCGCAGCTCCCGCAGGTGAAAGAGCAGCTCACGAACATCGGCGTGGACCCGGAGACGAGCGCCTCGCCCGCCGAAGCGCGCGCGTACCGGGCGAGCGAGGTGGAGAGGTGGGGCAAGCTGGTGAGGGCGATCGGGGTGAAGGTGGAATAGGTTTGATGGGATTTACCTTGCCGGGGGCACCATAGTAGGATGCGCCTGACACATCTCAAATCGAACCCCGGGGAGGCACCGATGCTTGCCGGACGTTTTCCGGTTATCGCGGCGGCGACTTTATCCGTCGCATTTCTCTGCGCCTGGTCCACTGCGCTCCGCGCGCAAGCGCGGGCCGCGCTCAACGGAACGGTCACGTCCGTCGAGGAAGGCGCGATGGAAGGCGTGCTCGTCGGCGCGAAGAGCGGCGGCTCTACCGTCACGCTCACCGTCGTCAGCGACAATCAGGGCCGCTACAGCTTTCCGGCGGGCAAATTGGCACCCGGCCAATACGCGATTCGCATCCGCGCGGTCGGATACGATCTCGACGGCGCCGGCACGGTCGTGGTCGCCGCGGAAAAGACCGCCACGCTCGATCTCAGGCTGCGCAAGGCGAAAGATCTCGCGGCGCAATTGTCCAACGGCGAATGGATGGCGAGCGTCCCCG
>JBGPLD010000079.1:0-5958 GCA_041486325.1 Gammaproteobacteria bacterium | reverse complement strand
TCTTGCCGGACAATCCCCTGGCATGCAGCCGGCTGATCGCGCCCTGTATCGCATGGGTATGGATGCGTTCCAGCGGCAATTCGCCCACCGCTTCCAGCAGCGCCAAAATATCGCGACAGTAGTTCGACTTCGTGTGCGGCGAGAGCCGCCGCCCGGATTCGATGTTTCCGAGGAATTCGTCGAGCAGCTTTCGGCGGGGATCTTCGCTTCGTGTCATCCCCGACCGCGGCCGCTAGACAAACCGGAGCAGGGCGGCGCTCACGTAGTCACCCAGGCGCTTGAGGTAAAGCGTCCCCATTTCCGGATAGAAGCGCAGCACGTCCTCGCTACCCAGCACAAGCATGCCGAAGCATTCGGAGTCCCTGAGAGGCATCTGGGCGACCGAGCGCACGCGCGCGGCGCCTTCGCCGAACCAGGCCGCGACTTCCGGATTTCCGCTCGGCCCGCAAAAAGGCTGCGCCATGGCAGCCGCGTACTGCTTGAGCTCGTCGCTTGCCGGGAGGAATTCAGCCTCGTCCCCTGATCCGCGCCAAGTCCTGAGCGCCGCGTGCGGCACGGAGAAATCCTCCCTCAGGTGGTAGTACAGCGCGGACAGAAGGCCTTGCAGGTCAGGCGCTGGCATCAGCGCGAGGCACAGCCGGTGCATTTTTTCGCTGATGGCATCGTTTTCTTCTCCGATCTGCAGCAGTTCCGCGAGCCGCGATTCGAAGGCCTTGTTCTTCTCCCGCAAGGAGAGTACCTGGCGATCCGAGATCGGGATGGCGCGCCCGCCATGAGGATGAGGAATGTAGATCTCGGAGAGCATGTCGGCATACTGTTCGAAAAAGTCCGGGTTTTCCCGCAGATAGCGCGCGACGTCGTCAGCTTTCAAGCTCGATCTCTCCCTCGAATACGGCGACGGCAGGGCCCGTCATCCAGACCGCGCAGTTTAGATCATTCTCCCCGCCCTGCCAGCGTATCGTCAATTCGCCGCCGCGCGTGGCGACCCGAACCGTGTCCTCGAGCACTCCCTGCCGGGCACCAGCGACGACTGCGGCGCAGGCGCCCGTGCCGCAAGCGAGCGTCTCGCCCGCACCCCGCTCCCATACCCGCAGCCGTACATTCCTGCGGTCGAGCACCTGCATGTATCCCGCATTGACCTGCCGCGGAAATCGCGCGTGGCGCTCGATGAGGGGACCTTCAGTCGTTACCGGCGCTGAATCCACGTCGGCGACCACTTGCACCGCGTGGGGATTGCCCATCGAGAGTGCCGCGATTCGAACCGTCCGGCCGGCGACCTCGAGCGGCCACAGCTCCCCTCCATCCAAAGAGCGACCGGGGAAGACTTCCCGGATCGGCGCGAGCCCCGCGGTATCAAACGGCACGCTTCCGGGCTCGAATATCGGTGCGCCCATACTTACGCTCACCTGTCCGTCGGCTTCGAGGCGCGGCAGGATCAGCCCGGAGCGCGTCTCGACGCGAATCTCGCGCTTGCTCGTGAGCCCCCTGTCGTGGACAAATCGCGCGAAACACCGCGCGCCGTTGCCGCATTGCTCGACTTCCCCGCCGTCGGCGTTCCAGATGCGGTAGCGGAAATCGGCCTTCGGCGACTGCGGTTTTTCCACGAGCAGGACCTGGTCGCAGCCGACACCAAAATGCCGATCTGCGATCCGCCTTGCGAGCGGCGAGGTCAATGCAATGCACTGGCTGATTCCGTCCAGCACCACAAAGTCGTTGCCGGCGCCCTGCATTTTGGTGAATTTCAAGCGCATGACGAAGCCAGAAGCAGGTCACAGAGAACACAGAGATTCGCACAGAACACGGTGAGATTTCTTTTAATCACGTTGCCCTCGCCTCGGTGATCTCTTTAACTCTCTGAGTTCTCTGTGTTCCCGCTTTTCACGTACACATCCGGGTGAAGTCGCGAAGGATGCAGCGGTCCATTACCACCGTCATGCCGGCGGCGCGTGCGCGCTCCACCGCTTCTTCGTTCACGCAGCCTTCCGGCAGCCAGAGGTTCTTCACGCCCGCGCGCAGGCACTCGTCGACGGCTTCGGAGGCGTACTTGCCGTTGCGGAACAAGTTGACGAGATCGATCCGATCCGGCACGGCGGCAAGATCGCGGTACGCCTTCTCGCCCAGGCCGCCGCTGATTCCCGGGCGCACCGGGATGATTTTGTATCCGAACCGCTGCATCTGCCTCGAAATATTGTGGCTGGGCCGGCTTGGAGCGGGTGAAAACCCCACCACCGCGATGTTCTTCACCGTTTTCAGCAACGCGCGGATCGTGGCAGGGTCGGGATTTTCGAAGCTCATTTGAACACCTTACTAACCGCCAAGGACGCAACAGTTCATGAAATGGATTCCCCTAGCGTCCTTGGCGGTGAAAACGATTTCAATACCACCTCTTCTCCCCCACAGGTCGCGTCTTAAAGCGTTTGTGGGTCCAGAAATACTGCTCGGGCATTTCGCGCACGCGCTCTTCGATGAACGCATTCATGCGGCGCGCGTCGGCGGCATCATCCGTCGTGGGAAAATTTTCCCAGGCCGGATAGCAGCGCAATTCGTATCCGGCTCCTCCCGGCAGCATGCATGTCACGCAAGGCACGACGCGCGCCCCCGTAATTCGCGCCAGCCGCGACAGCCCCGTAACCGTCGCCGCGGGCACGCCGAAGAACGGCACGAAAATGGTGTCACGCGGGCCGTAGTCGAGATCGGGCAGATAGTAGAACGGAATTCCCTCCTTCAACGCGGCAAGCGCCGGGCGCACCCCTTCCTGTCGCGAAATGGCGCGCTGGCGCCCGAAGCGCGTGCGCCCGGAGAGAAGCAACGCGTTGAAGACCGGGTCTTTCTGCTTCGAGTAGATTCCCGCCATGTCGATCTCGCAGATAAGGCGTGTGCATCCCGCATCGAGCCCGACGAAGTGCGGCGCGAGCAGTATGACGGGTTGTCCCTTAAGCGCGTTGAGCCGTTCCAGCCCGACGATGCGCACCAGGCGCATCACGCGCTCGCGCGGCGCCCACCAGAGAATCGAGCGCTCGAGCACGCTGCGGCCGAAGGCGCGGAAGTGCGCTTTTGCGAGCGCGACGCGTTCATTCTCCGGCATGTCCGGAAAACAGCGCGCAAGGTTGGTCAGGCAGACATTGCGGCGCTCGCGCCCGAGGAAATACAGCAGGGTGCCCAGCGCTTCGCCGACCCGCGCAAGCACCGAAAGCGGCAGGAAGTGCAGAAGCCAAACCAGCGCGATACTGATGCGAGCAATCACGATTCGTCCCATTCATCCCTCAGCTTTCACCTCTTGCCCGGAGCTTTCACTCCCGCCGGCACCTTGAAGCGGTTGTAGCTCCACAGGTATTGCTTCGGGCAGCGCAGGATCATTTGCTCCAGCGAGCGGTTGAGCGCCCGCACCGCCGATTCCGGCGGCCGCGCAGCAAGCAACGGTTCGACCATGAAACGGTAGCCGCGGCCCCATGGCAGGCGTTCGGCAAGGCAAAGCAGCGCCTGCGCGCCGGTCTGCTCGGCGAGCCGCCCAACGAGCGTCATGGTGTAGGCCTGCCTGCCGAAAAATTCGACCCACTCGCCTTCGCCCGGTCCCGGCACCTGGTCAGGGAGCATCCCGATGGCCTCTCCGCGCCGGAGCGCCCGGAGCATCGCGCGTACGCCTCCCAGGTCGGCGGGAACGCTTTTCATTTTTTCGCGATTGCGCCCTGCGAACATCAGCGCTTCGAGCGCTCGTACCTTGGGCGGACTGTACATCGCGGTCAGAGGCATGCGGCGGCTGACGTACTGCCCGACCATTTCCCAGCATCCCAAATGCGGAGTCAGGATGATGATGCCCTTGCCGGATTTCTTCGCGTCCTCGACGTATTCCCAACCACTCACTTCGCGCACGAGCCGGTCGAGCGCAGCTTGCGGGCGCAGCCAGATCGCCGGAAGTTCCAGCAAGCCCTTTCCGGTCTCGGCAACCACGGAACGTCGAAGCCGCCCATCTCCCAGCCCCGCGCGCTCGAGATTCTGCTTCAGATCCTTTCGGTACCGGCCCGACCCCAGATAAACGATCCATCCGAGCACGACGCCGAGCGCGTGCAGCAGCGGCAGGGGAAAATGCGCCGCGACCCGCAGCAGGAATGCCATGTACGTGGGACGAAAGTGGGATGGATGTGGGTTGGGTGGGTCGGACAGCTATGTTAGACTGGCGTCCCCTTTTTTCGCAGGGAATTGCGCGCGCATGAGCAGCTATCTTTTCACGTCCGAATCTGTTTCCGAAGGTCACCCGGATAAAATCGCCGACCAGATTTCCGACGCCGTTCTGGATGCCATTTTAGCCCAGGACAAGCGCTCCCGCGTCGCCGCGGAGACCCTGGTCAAGGACAATCTCGTGGTGCTCGCCGGCGAAATCACCACGGGCGCACGGGTGAATTTCGACGAGGTGGCGCGCAAGACGATCCGCAGAATCGGCTACAGCGATCCTGCAATCGGGTTCGATGCCTCGACCTGCACCGTCATCGTCGTCTACGGAGAACAGTCGCAGAATATCGCGCAGGGAGTGGATGAAGGAAAGGGTCTCGACCTCGAGCAGGGCGCAGGCGACCAGGGCCTGATGTTCGGCTACGCCTGCGACGAGACGCCGCAGTTGATGCCTCTGCCGATTTATCTGGCGCACCGCCTGGTCGAGCGCCAGTCCGAGGTGCGCCGCGACGGCCGCCTGCCCTGGCTGCGTCCGGATGCAAAATCGCAGGTGACGCTGCGTTACACGGACGGCAAGCCCGACGCCATCGAAACCGTGGTGCTCTCCACCCAGCACAGGCCCGGCATGAAGCACAAGGAGATCGAGGAAGCGGTCATCGAGACCGTCATCAAGCCGGTGCTGCCCAGGAACCTCATGAAAGGTCCGGTCAAATACTTGGTGAATCCGACCGGCAGTTTCGAGATCGGCGGCCCGAAGGGCGACTGCGGGCTGACGGGACGCAAAATCATCGTCGATACCTACGGCGGCTCGGCACCGCATGGCGGCGGGGCGTTCTCGGGCAAGGATCCGTCCAAGGTGGACCGCTCGGCATCGTATGCCGCGCGCTACGTGGCGAAGAACTTGGTCGCCTCCGGCATTGCCTCCAGGTGCCAGGTCCAGGTGTCTTACGCGATCGGCGTTGCCAAGCCGACTTCAGTAATGGTCACGACTTTCGGCACCGGCAAGATCTCGGACGAGAAAATATCCGAGCTGGTGCAGAAGCACTTCGACCTGCGCCCCAAGGGCATCATTCAGATGCTCGATCTGCTGCGCCCGATCTACGAGAAGACCGCCGCCTACGGCCACTTCGGCCGCGATGAGCCGGAATTCACCTGGGAGAACACAGACAAGGCATCGGCGCTTGCCGCCGACGCCGGCATCAGGAAAGGCGCGGCAGTTCCCGCCTGACTCACCTCAAGGTGAAAGAAAGCCGGCTCGACGCCGGCTTTTTTTTCTGCAATTTTGCGCGCAATTTCCGCGGCACGGTATCGCTTCAGTTTGCTCGGTCGACTTTTGCGGCGGCGCGCGTTGCGGGTAAGTCGCGCTCGAAGTCGTGGGTTGACTTCGGGCCGGCGACTTGGGCACCCGCAGCGTGCCGTTTGCCGCAGCAGGAGCCGGAGCAAACTGAGGCGATACCCTATGACATGGCGCTGGCGCTTCGGGTGACGCTTGCGCTACAATTCCGTCCCTCCCCGAGGAGCGTTGCAGCGGGCCGTTCCGGCGGCCGCCAGGCTCGGGGTGTCAACTGCCGGAGCCGCGAGGCTCCGGGCGTTACAGGACAACGGCGCTCACGTACTTTTTTCTGACACAGAAAGGAGAGCGTGATGAGCGCCGTGCCGCAATCCAAAGGTATCACCGACTATAAAGTCGCCGACCTTGCCCTCGCCGAATGGGGGCGCAAGGAAATTGCCATTGCCGAGACCGAGATGCCCGGCCTCATGGCGATCCGAGAGGAATATTCAGCGCTCCAG
>JBGPLD010000078.1:0-5988 GCA_041486325.1 Gammaproteobacteria bacterium | reverse complement strand
GAGCCGGCGATGGCGCCTGCTGGGCGAGCACGGTGGTGCTGAGTGCCGCCGCAAGGAATGCGGCGGATGAAACCTTGAGCGCGTTCATGTCTCCTCCATTTTTCGCTGCTTTGGCGGGGTACTTCCGGCAGAATTCGCGTGGATAGCGCTTGCCGTGGAACTAGTGTATCCAGATAGGATCGGCAATGGCAAGCATGGACGGCCGGTGCGGAGCAAGGACTCGAGCTGCGCCGAGCAAGACCTGCATGCCGACGGAACCCCAGGCAGCGGAGCTAGCCTTCCGCTTGACCGATTGTGTGGTATATACTTCCGCAACAATAATAATTTATGCCTTCCAGGGTTTGTTGCCGCAACCAACCGAGGAGCTAAAACAATGACTTGGGAAACACCAACGTTTGTCGAAGTGAAAATGGACGCTGAAATCAATTCCTACCAGGACGATTTCGGCGGCGACCGGGAACCCGGCGTCTAAGTTCTCTGCCCGGCACCGCAGCGAATCACTTTCTTTCCCGTCCCGGCTGACGGCGGCCGAAGGGTCGGCGGAGTGTCCGCGCATCCAACATGCGTATCAAGGTGCTGGGTGCCGCCGCCGGGGGCGGGTTTCCGCAATGGAATTGCGGCTGCCGCAACTGCCGTGAGGTCCGCTCGGGCACGCAAAACGTAAAACCGCGCACGCAGGAGTGCGTCGCGGTCAGCGCCGACGGCGAGCGCTGGTTTCTTCTGAATGCATCGCCGGAAATCCGTTCCCAGATCGAGGGCTGCGCATCGCTGCATCCGCGCGCGCCGCGTCATTCACCGATCGCTGCGATCCTGCTGACCAACGGCGACCTCGACCATTGTCTTGGCCTGCTTTCGCTGCGCGAATCCCATCCGCTCGTGATCTATGCGACCGACCCGGTGCGCCGCGGTTTCACCGAAGGCAATGCGCTCTATCGCACCCTGCAGCGTTTTCCGGAACAGGTTACCTGGCGGGTGCTGGAGCTGGACAAGGAATCGGACCTGAGCGGCCACGACGGCCGACCCAGCGGCCTTGTCGTCGGAGCCGTCCCGGCTCCGGGAAAACTGCCGATTCATCTCGAAGGGTCAGCCACCCCCCATCCCGGCGACAACATCGGGCTGATGATTCATGACCGCGGCACCGGCAAGCGCCTGGCTTATTTTTCCGCCGCCGCCGGAATTACCCCGCCCATGCGCGCGGCCCTGGACAAGGCCGATTGCGTATTCTTCGACGGCACATTCTGGTCGGGCGACGAACTGATCGCGCTCGGCCTCGGCACCAAGAGAGCCGAAGAAATGGCGCATTTGCCCGTCGGCGGCGCGGGCGGCAGCCTCGAGACGCTCGCGGCCATCCGCGCGCCGCGCCGGATCTACATCCACGTCAACAATACCAATCCGCTGCTCCGCCCGCGCTCACCCGAGCACCTGCAAGCCGAGGCGGGCGGCTGGGAGGTTGCCTACGACGGCATGGAGGTGACGCTGTGAACGCACCGGGGCGCATTCCAATGCCGCGCGAGGAATTCATCGGCTGGCTGCGCCGGGAAGGCGAGGCCCGCTACCACGACAGCCACCGCTACCACGTGCTGATGCACGAGGGCAAGCTCACCCGCGAGCAACTCCAGCAATGGGTTCTCAACCGCTATTACTACCAGACGCGCATCCCGATCAAGGATGCGCTGATCGTCTCCAAGTCCGAGGATCCGGCATTCCGGCGCATGTGGATTCGCCGCATCCATGACCACGACGGCGAAGCTGAAGGCGAAGGCGGTCTCGCGCTGTGGCTGCGCCTGGCCGAAGGCGTGGGCCTGGATCGCGAGGAAGTCGCGAGCTGCCGCTCGGTGCTGCCCGGCGTGCGTTTTGCCTGCGACGCCTACGTCGAGCTGGTGCGCAGCCGCAGTCTGGTCGAGGCCGTGGCGTCCTCGCTTACCGAGTTCTTCGCACCCGACCTCATGTCCAAGCGCATCCTCGCCTGGGAAAAACACTATCCCTGGGTCAGCCCGGAGATGCTCGCGTATTTTCGCGGCCGCGTGAGCCGCGCACGCCGCGATTCGGAGGAAGCCATCGAGATTGTCGTTCGACACGCCACAACTTACGAGCTGCAGGAGCGCTGCGTGGCGGCGCTTATCCGCAAGACAGAAATCCTGTGGCAGCTCCTGGACTGCGTCTATGCTGCCTATATCGAGCCAGGCTGGGGACCGGGCGGCGCCCATGCCTGACGAAACCGAACAAAAAAACCACGGCGGGGCCGGCATGATCTCGCGCGACAGCCGCCCACGCATCGCCGCCAAGGCGCGGCTGCGCTACGATCGCAAGGCCGAGCGCTACATGCTGCTCTATCCGGAGAAAGGGCTCGTGCTCAACCCGACTGCCGCCGATATTGCGAAGCTTTGCACCGGCGAGCATTCCGTCAACGCCATAATCGATCAGCTGGCGGCGAAGTACGGCAAGGACGCCCCGGACATCGAGCGCGAGGTGATGAATTTTCTTGCGGCTTTGGCCGAGCGCGCTCTCCTTCAGGAATCGTCGTGAGCGAGGAATTCCGGCCTTACACGCTGATCGCGGAGCTGACCTACCGCTGCCCGCTGCGCTGCCCCTACTGCTCGAACCCGACGGACTGGGCGAAGAGGCGCAATGAATTGGACACCGAGACGTGGCTGCGCGTTTTCCGCGAGGCGGAAGACCTCGGTGTCGTTCAGCTCAACCTTACCGGCGGCGAACCGCTCGTGCGCAAGGATCTCGAGGCGCTGATAGCGGGCGCGCGGAAGCTCGACCTTTACACCAACCTGATCACCAGCGGAATTCCGCTTTCGCGCGAACGCCTCGAGCGTTTCCGCGCAGCGGGGCTGGACAACGTGCAGATCTCGGTGCAGGACGTGACGGCCGAAGCCTCGGACCGGATCGCGGGCCTGCGCTCCTTCGATAAAAAACTTGAGGTGGGCGGATGGGTGAAGGACCTGGGCATGCCGCTCACGCTCAACGTCGTCCTTCACCGCGACAACCTCGACCACGTCGCCGAGCTCATCGCACTGGCCGAACGCATGCGCGCCGACCGGCTGGAGCTCGCCAACACGCAGTATCTCGGCTGGGCTCTGGTCAACCGGCGCGCGCTGCTGCCGACGCGCGAGCAGCTTGATCGCGCTCGCGCTATCGCCGCCGAGGCAAGAAAGCGCCTGCGCGGCCGCATGGAAGTCCTGTTCGTCACCCCCGATTACTATTCCGATTACCCCAAGAGCTGCATGGACGGCTGGGGACAGCGCTTCATCGTTGTGAGCCCGGACGGGCTTGCGCTGCCCTGCCACGCCGCGCATACACTGCCGGGCCTCGCGTTCGAGAACGTGCGCGAGCGGAATCTCGCGGCAATCTGGTCGGATTCACCGGGCTTCAATGCATTTCGCGGCGAGGCTTGGATGCCCGAGCCCTGCCGCAGTTGCGACAAGCGCGGCATCGATTTCGGCGGCTGCCGCTGCCAGGCCTATCACCTGACGGGCGATGCGGCGGCGACCGACCCGGCGTGCACGCTGGCGCCCACTCACGGCCTGATCGACGCCGCGCGCTCCGAAGCCGTTATCGGCGATGCCCCGCCGCTACGCTACCGGTCGGTGAAAATCGCCGCTATGCGATAGGGAGCGGCAGCGAGCGAGCGGCGGGCTCGCGGTGCCGGTCAATCCAATATCCCCAGGGACAAAAAATTGCCAGCGCGATGATCCCCACGATCGCCACCGCGTTCTCGCTGGGCGGCGGCGGAGACCACGGTCCAGGTATGTAAAGCGCGAGGAGCAGCACGATCATCGCCCACCACGCGATCGTGCCGATGCGATCCTTGCTTCGGCTTGTGCGCACGTAAATTGCAATCGCGCCTGCGAACATCAGCCCCTCGACCGCAAAGGTCCCCGGCAGCGACTGCCACAAGCCCAGGCCCAGCCGCGCGTCCCCGCCGGGATAGAACGGCATGTCCGGCCGGTGAGTGATGCAATCCAGCACCCAGTGGCTGGCGACGGCGATTCCGACCCACACCGCTCCGTCGCGATCGCCGCTTACCGTCTGATAGACGATCGCGAAGAGCAGCGCCCAGAACCCGGTCATCAGCAGGCTGTGCGACCACGGGTAGTAAAGGAACTCGAGGGGATTGATCGCCGTATAGCCCGGAACGATGCGGAAGCGCTCGATCCCGAGGAGCACCAGCACCGGCCATACCGCGTCGAGGAACGCCGCGGCGAAAATCAGCGTGCCGAGGGAAGTCTTGGGCGCAACTTTCTTCGCGGCGAAGGCCACTGCGAAGTGGCCGATGAACACTAGGCGCTTTCGTACAGGCGCGTGAGCACGAATTCCCGGTGGCCGAGCGCTTCCGCCGCGGTGAGGCGCCCGTTGGCGGTGCGGAACATCATCTCGAGCAGCTTGTCGCCCGCCTGGTCCATGTTAATTTCGCGCCGCGTGATGCCGGAAACGTCGACGTCGATGTGCTCGGCCATGACGCGCACCGTGCGCGGATTGGCGCAGATCTTGATCACCGGCAGGATCGGATTGCCGATGACGTTGCACTGGCCGGTCGGGAAAAAATGCACCACGTAGCCGCTCGCCGCGCACAGCGTCACCATCTCGGCGGCGGCCGAGGAGGAGTCCATGAACCACAGCCCGGGCCCGGCCGGGACTTCAGCCTTGTCGATCACGCCGTCCACCATGCATTTTTTTCCGATCTTCTGGATGTTGCCGAGCGCCTTTTCCTCGATGGTGGTGAGGCCTCCGGCGATATTGCCCTTGGTCGGCTGCGAATCCATGAGGTCGCTGGTCTTGTGGCGGTCAATGACTTCCTGGTAGCGGTTGAACATGGCCATGAACTGCTCGCGCACCTCGGGCGTTCTGCAGCGCGCCGCGACGAGCTGCTCGCCGCCGGTGAGCTCGGTGGTCTCGCCGAACACCAGCGTCACGCCCTGCTCGTAGAGCTTGTCGAAGGCGTTGCCGACGCAGGGGTTCGAGCCGATGCCCGAAGTCGTGTCCGACTCGCCGCACTTGGTCGATACCCACAGGTCCTTCAGCGGCCGCTCCTCGCGGCGCAATTCGGAGGCCCATTGCAGATAATCCTTCGCCGCCTTCGACGCGCGGCGGATCGTCTCCATGTCTCCATAGCCCTCAATGCCGAAATGCGACACGGGTTTTCCGGTCTTCGAGATGCCGTCGGCGACGCGCTTCGCCCAGCCATCCTCGATGCCGATCACGATCGCGGCGGCGACGTTGGGATTCGCGCCGGTGCCGATCAGCGTGCGGAAATGCAGATCGAGATCGGCGCCGAACTGCAGCCGCCCGTAAGGGTGCGGGATGGCGAGCGTGCCCTTGATGTTGTTCGCTACGGCCTCGCAGGCAGCATTGGAGAGGTCGTCCACCGGCAGGATGACGACGTGGTTGCGCACGCCGACGCGGCCGTTTTCGCGCTTGTATCCCTGGAATGTCGCGTTCTTAAGATTGGTGGCCATGGGCGTCCCGCTCACCAGCGTTTCGTCTTGATGTTGTGGACGTGGGCGTGCTCGCCCACCTTGATAGCGGCCACTGCGCGGCCGATGTCGACGCCGTACTTGATCACGGTGTCGCCGCTTTTCAGTCCGTGGATGGCGAGCTTGTGGCCGATCGGAATGTCGTTTTGCGCCCTGACCTTGATTTCGCTGTCCTGGTCCATGATCCAGCCGGAAAGCTCCTGTCCGGCCTTCACGCCCTCGACCACGATGACGCCCACGGAATCCTTTTCGTCATGCACCACGAAGTGAATCATGAATTTCCCCTCGGGCCTGCCTACCGGCAAACAAGGTTTCCGGCTTCGGGATCGACGGGCCGGGTACAGTCCTGCGCATTGATCTTGCGCGTGGGATCGGGTTCGGGCACGGAATAGACGGGCGTCTTCGTCCCGTCGGGGGCAAGCATATAGTAGTAATAGCCGTCGGCCAGCATGATGCCGACCAGGATCGCGGCCCCGAGCGACGAGCTGGTGGAAACGCTCACCTG
>JBGPLD010000077.1:0-6076 GCA_041486325.1 Gammaproteobacteria bacterium | reverse complement strand
GTTCGACAAGATTGCGAGCGTGGGCATGTTCGAACATGTGGGCTTGCGCAACCTCGAGGCTTATTTTTCAAAGATCCGCTCGCTGCTTGCCGAAGGTGGCTTGGTGATGAATCACGGAATCACCGCTACGGATCCCGACAGCCGCTGGGTAGGAATGGGGGCTGGAGAGTTCATCAACAGCTACGTGTTTCCTCACGGCGAACTGCCGCATTTGTCGCGTGTGCTGCACGCAATGGCGCGCGCCGGCTTCGAGGTTGCCGACGTGGAGTCGCTGCGGCGCCATTACGCGCGCACTTGCCTTGAATGGGCGAAGCGCCTGGAGCAAAGCCGCGAACGCGCCGTCGCCGCGGCAGGGGAAAAGCGTTACCGCATCTGGCAGATTTATCTCGCCGGCTGCGCCTACGGCTTCGACCACGAGTGGATGAATGTCTACCAGGTACTCGCCCGCAAGAGCGGCGACACGAAGAATCCGCTGCCCTTCACCCGCGATTTCCTGTACCGCTCTGGATAGTTTTGGCAGGAATCCGGGCCAGAGTGCGGACGTCGGCGGTCTCAGGTGAGGATCGGTCTGAGCGTCGCCGCGTACAGTTTCCTTCAGTGAAAATCCCGCGACTGAGTGGCAAGCCGCCCCAGCAGGGCGCTGTGGTCCATCAGCCGCCGGGCGACAAGATGCACCACTTCGCCTTCGCGTTCGAGCACCCCTTCGACGCCCATCAGGCGCGCACCGAGCAGCTCACGCCGCTGGCGCTCGGTGAGATCGCGCCAGACGATGACATTGATGCAGCCGGTTTCGTCCTCGAGAGTGACGAACACTGTTCCCGAAGCGGTGCCCGGGCGCTGGCGGCCGGTGACGATGCCGGCCGCGCGGACCAGGCTGCCGTCCGGCTGCAGCCGGATCTCGTCGGCCGCGGCGAAGCGCATGCGCGCGAGGCGCGGCCGCAGCAGCGCGAGCGGGTGGCGTCCGAGCGTCAGGCCGGTGCTCTCGTAGTCGGCGACGAGATTCTCGCCTTCGGTCGGAACGGCGAGCGTGGGTGAGGTTTCGGCGATCGGCGCATCGCGCAGGATATGCGCGCCTGTTTCGATTCCGGAGACCTGCCAGTAAGCGTGACGGCGGTGGCCCGAGAACGCCTCGAACGCGCCGGCGGCGGCCATGCATTTGAGATCATGCCGGTTGAGCGCCGCGCGGCGCGCGAGGTCCTCGACGCTCCCGAAAGGCCGTGCCTGTCGCGCGGCCACGATGCGCTCGGCCCCCGGCCGCGACAGGCCTTGAACCATGCGTAAGCCCAGCCGGATCGCAGGGCTTTGGTTTGCGCCCGGCTCCAGCATGCAATCCCATTCGCTCGTCGGCGCGGCGACCGGACGCACCTCGACGCCGTGCCGGCGCGCATCCTGCACCAACTGCGAAGGCGTGTAGAAGCCCATCGGCTGGCTGTTCAGCAAGGCGGCGAGGAACGCGGCAGGATGGTAGCGCTTGAGCCAGGCCGAGTCGTAGGCGATCAGGGCAAAGCTCGCCGAGTGCGATTCCGGAAAACCGTATTCACCGAAGCCGAGAATCTGGTGATAGATGCGTTCGGCGAACTCCCCGGGATAACCGCGTTCGCGCATGCCGCGCATGAGTTTGTCCCGGAAGGGCTCAAGCCCGCCTTTGCGCCGC
Organism: Gammaproteobacteria bacterium; assembly: GCA_041486325.1. GTDB lineage: Bacteria > Pseudomonadota > Gammaproteobacteria > Burkholderiales > SG8-39 > VBDM01. Next base: position 4,422 of record JBGPLD010000077.1, on the reverse strand, counting down.
CAGGAAGCCATCGCACGGCGTAATTGATCAGCCTCGCCCGGCGTGAAGCCGGCGGCGACTACGGCGAGCTGCATCACCTGCTCCTGGAAGATCGGCACGCCGAGCGTGCGCTCGAGCACCGATTTCACCGCCTCGCTGGGATAGTCGACCGGTTCGAGCCCCTGCCGCCGGCGCAGATAAGGATGCACCATGTCGCCCTGGATCGGCCCCGGACGCACGATCGCGATCTCGATCACGAGGTCGTAAAAAGTTTCTGGCTTCAGCCGCGGCAGCATGCTCATCTGCGCCCGCGACTCGATCTGGAACACGCCGATGGTGTCGCCATGCTGGATCATCTCGTACACCTGCGGGTCCTCCGCGGGGATGTCGGGGAGAGCGAAGGGTTTCCCGCGCCAGGCGCCGATCAGCTCGAGCGCGCGGCGCACGGCGGAAAGCATGCCGAGGGCAAGCACGTCGACTTTCAGCAGCCCGAGCGCGTCCAGATCGTCCTTGTCCCACTGGATGACGCTGCGGTTTTCCATCGCGGCGTTCTCGATCGGCACGAGGCGCGACAGCGGCCCCCGCGAAATCACGAAGCCGCCGACGTGCTGCGACAGATGCCGCGGAAAGCCGATGAGCATGCCGGCGAGCGCCATGAGCTGCCGGATGACCGGGCTCGCCGGATCGAATCCCACCTCGCGCAGCCGCTGCGGAAGTACCTTGCGGTCGTCCCACCAGGCGAGGTTCTTGCTCAACCGGTCGACCTGATCCAATTCCAGGCCGAGCGCCTTGCCGACGTCACGCAGTGCGCTGCGGGGCTGGTAACTGATGACGGTCGCCGCGATCGCCGCTCTGTCGCGGCCGTACTTCCCGTAGATGTACTGAATCACCTCCTCGCGCCGCTGGTGCTCGAAGTCGACGTCGATATCGGGCGGCTCGCGGCGCTCCTTCGAGACGAAGCGCTCGAACAGCATGCTCATCCGCGCCGGATCCACCTCGGTGATGCCGAGCGCGTAGCAGACCGCGGAGTTCGCCGCCGAGCCGCGCCCCTGGCAGAGAATTTTCTTGTCGCGGGCAAACTCGACCACGTCGTACACGGTGAGAAAGAAAGGCTCATAGCGCAGCTCGGCGATGAGATCGAGCTCGTGCTCGATCAGCTTGTGCACGTCGGCGGGAGTGCCGCCAGGGAAACGCCGTCGCAATCCTTTTTCGGTGAGCTTGCGCAGATAGCTCGCCGGGGTTTCGCCCTGGGGAACGAGTTCCTCGGGATATTCGTAGCGGAGCTCATCCAAGGAAAATCCGCAGCGCCCGGCGATGAGCGCGGTTTCCGAGAGCAACTCGGGCGGATAGATCTGAGCCAGCCGCATGCGCAGCCGCAGGTGTCGTTCGGCGTTGGGGTGGAGCGCATGGCCGCAGGCCTGCACCGGCGTGCGCAGGCGGATCGCAGTCAGCGTGTCCTGCAAGGGCCTGCGCGAGCGCAGGTGCATGTGCGCGTCGCCCGCGGCGACGAGCGGCAGCCCGGAGGTCTTGCCCAGCTTGCGCAGCTCGGCGAGGCGCGCCCGGTCATTCGGTCCGCACAACAGCTCCACCGCAATCCAGGCACGGCCGGCGAAGCGCTCGGCGAGCATTCGTGCATGCTCGGCTTTGCGCTCTCCGCCCGGGACGAAAAGAACGAGGCAGCCGGGCAGGGCGTCGTCGAGATCGGACCAGCCGAAGGAATAACTGCCTTTCTTGCTCCTGCGCCGCACGCGTGTGATGAGCCCGGAGAGGTTGCCGTAGCCTTCGCGGTCAGTGGCGAGCAGCACCAGCTTGGGTCCGTCTTGCAGTTGTATTTCCGAACCGATGATGAGAGGCAAGCCCACGTCTTTCGCCGCGACATGCGCCCGCACCGCGCCTGCGAGCGAGCATTCGTCGGTGACGGCGAGCGCCGAATAGCCGAGCGCGGCGGCGCGCTTCACCAGTTCTTCCGGATGCGAGGCGCCGCGCAGGAAAGTGAAATTGCTGAGGCAATGCAACTCGGCGTAGGCGGGCAAGAGAGAAAGCATGGTGTTCGATTCAAGCAAATAATCCATGTAAGTACCATCCGCCTTCACCGCGGCGTTCGCGGTAGATCCATACGAGCGCCTCGTTGCGCGTGCGGGCGACGAAGTAGTCGCGGGCGATATCGCCTCCGTCCCACCAGCCGGATTCGATGCGCTCGGGACCGGCGAGCAGCTCGAGCGGCCCTTCGTAATGCGGCACGGCACCGGTTTCCGCGAGCGGCCTCGGACGATCGAGCAGCCAGAAAGGCCTCTCGCCGAAGTCCAGATGCGGTTGTCTCGAATCCGGTTCGGCGGAAGCGACAGTACGCTCGGGACGGTGCTCCGCCCGCGAGGCAAGCCCGTGCACGGCGCCGGCGCCGAGGCGCGAGCGCAGCCGCTCGACCAGGTATTCCCAGTGGCCCGGCGGCTTGCCTTCCTCGAGCAACAATCCGAGATTGCGACCAGCGAGTGGCACCACGTCATCGGCCTCCAGTGCGATTGCGCGCACCGGCGCGCGCAGCGCAAGACCGGAGAGCCGCTCGCGCAGGAGCAGCGTGAAGTGCTCGGCATCGCGTGAAGGCGCGATCAGGCCGATCGCGATCTCAGTGGTGGCCTGGTCGCGGTGCCCCAGCCTCAGAGCGAAACGCTGCACGCCGCCCGAGCGTGCGGCGAGAAACCCGGCGAGCTGGACAACCAGGCGCCTTGCGGCGAAGAGCAGCGCCTCGGCCTGCGTGACTTCCGCGGGAAGTTCGATGGACGCCCTGAATCTCGTCGGTGGAGCAAAAAAATTCCGCGGATCGGGAAGTGCCCCGAATGCGCGATCGAGGTCGTCGAGCAGCCTTTGCCCGAAACGCCGCGCTACGCCTTCTCGCGGTAACGCGCGCAATTCGCCCAGTGTGCGGACGCCGATCGCCTCCAGCGCCGCGTGCGTTTCATCCTCGCGGCGCAGCACCTCCACCGGCAGCGCGGCCAGCGCCTCTTCGAGCCTCGCGGCAGCGCCGATGAATTTCTGTTCTCCCGCGAGGGCAAGCCAGGAAGCCGCTCGCGGCGTGGGCGCGCCAGCCAGCACCGTGCTCCAGCCTAATTCAGTCGTTCCCCTGCGCAGGCGCTCGACGATCGATTCGAGGCCGCCGAACAGCCTCAGGCTACCCGAGACTTCGAGCAATACGCTGTCTGGAAACTCGATCGCCACGCCGGGAGTGAACTGCGCCGCCCAGCCGCCAATGCCGAGCAGCGCCTCGGTTTCTCCCGCGGGGTCGCGCGGCACGATGCGCAGCCGGGGAGCCAAGGCGAGCGCCGCCGAAACAGCCATTCCCGTGCTCACGCCGCGCGCCGCGGCCTTGCGGTCGCAGGCGAAAATGCGGCGCTGTTCCTCGATTGCGAAAGGCTCAGGCGTGGACGAACCGCGCAGGAAAATTTCGAGCGGCAGTTGCGGGAACCGGATGGCGATCCACATGGGGGTTGGAATGTTTCCCGCGCACGGCGGGTGGCATCGCCGGCAGCAGGACGGGGTGGGTGAGGGGAGTGCCGCGGCGCTTCAGCACGCGCACGGCAAGACCACCGCCGGCGGTGCCGAGCGCGATCCGCAACGCGGCGGGGGAAGACTCGCTGGCAATCTCCGGGCTCCGGAACAGGAAGACCGGCGCCCGCCCGCCTTCGGCGGCGATCTGCAGGCGCCTCAGCTCCGCGTACTTCGCCGCGCATCTTACTTTGGGGAGCCAGGCGAGCACCGCGCCGCAGGCGTTCGAGCGCAACGCCTGCTCGGTGGCCCAGAGCGTCTCTTTCGCCGAAGCGGTGCGCACGATGACGAGCTTCGCGATATCGATTCCTGCCGCCGAGAGCGCCGGCGCATAAGGAAGGTGGGGAGGCGCGATCCAGGCGAGCCACAGTCCTCGCTGCGACAGCGCGGCGAGAACAGGTCCAAGCAAACGCAGCTCGCCGATGCCCTCATGCGCTGGCAGAACCTCTGTCAGTGCCCCGGCCGGCCAGCCGCCGCCGGGAAGCTCAGCGTCAAGCCCGGAAAATCCGCTCGGGATGCCCCGCGCGCCGGCGCGGCTCAGGGAATCGCCGCGCCAGATATCGGGGCGCTCGAGCAGCGCGGCAACGGCGCAATCGCCGGTGAAAGCCATGGCAGAACCTTCCAAAAGATCCGGAAGGGTGGAACTTTCAGAGAGGTCGCCGGATCACGCCCACGCCAATGCCTTCGATCGCCAACTCGTCCGCTGCATCGACCTCGATCGACTTGAGTTCGGAGTTTTCCGGCACCAGCTCTATCGCGCGACCGCGGCGCTTCAGGCGCTTCACCGTGACCTCGCCATTCAGCCGCGCCACCACGATCTGGCCCGAGCGCGCCTCCCGGGTGCGGTGCACGGCGAGCAGATCGCCGTCGAGGATGCCGATGTCCTTCATGCTCATGCCGCGC
>JBGPLD010000076.1:0-6079 GCA_041486325.1 Gammaproteobacteria bacterium | reverse complement strand
CGGCTGCCGAGGACCGCGCCGGTGATGGCGCCGCCGATGGCGCCCACGCCTGGGTAAATCGGGGGGCCATAGTACGGCGCGGCATAGACGACCGGCGGATAGGCGTATGCCGGCTCCCGGATGAACACGGGGCGTTCGATCGCATACGGCCGTTGCACCACGTAGGGCTGCGCGTAAAATACGCGCCGCTCGACCCGCTGGGGCGCGACGAACACGCGCGCGCCCGGGTGAAAATGGCGGTGGCCCCAGTAATGTCCATCGGCCGATGCGGGGGCCGACGTGACGGCGAGCGCCGCGCCTGCAAGTGCGATATAGGCAAGAGTCCTGTTTTTCATGGTTGTCTCCTATCTTTGGCTACGCAACCTGAAAAACGCGCTTCCCGGCGCGAATGTTGACGCCACTGACACGGGAAGGTGTAACGGACTGTAAGAAGTATTACACGCCGCAAAAGGCCCTAAGCTGCGAGTTGCCGGCGGGACGATCGATAATCGGGAACTGCACGCAAGTCGATCCGGCACGCTTGCGGTATAGTGTGCCGGCATCGACGCCGCCGAATTCAAACGTTGCGTTCCACTGTCCGTGCGCTGAAAGCATCCTGTTGAGACAAGGTGTCGCATGCGAACTGCGCTGATCTCGATTGCGAACGAAACGACACTGCTTGACGGGGCGCTGCACGAGCCCGACGGCGGAGCGATTGCCGGGGCCGTGCTGCTCTTCCACGGAAACACGATGAACTTCTACGTGGGCGCGCCGCGGTTCCTGCCGCCGGTCCTGACCCGCCTCGGCTTCGTATGCCTCGCGTTCAACCGCCGCGGCCACGATATCCTCGGCATCCGCGACAGCCGGGCCGCGGAAGGCGCGGCGTTTCAGCGCACTCACGAGGCGATCGCCGACAACCGCATCGCGGCGCGATGGCTCGCCGCGCGCGGATTTCCGGACCCGGTGGTGATCGGCCACAGCAACGGCGGCATGCTCGCCGTGCGCCACGTCGCCGATCATCCTTCGACGCCGGCGCTCGTTCTCCTGTCGGCGCACTGCGGCGGCAAGTCGCTTGTCCCGAAAGCGAGCCAGGCGGGCCTGCTTGCGGGCAATCGCCTCGGGGAAACCATTGCCCAGGCGCGCGCGCTGGTGCAGGCCGGACGCGGCCGGGAACTGATGCTGATGCCCGGATGGTGGTACGTAGCGAGCGCCGAGAGCTTCCTCGACCTGCTCACCGAGCTGCCCGATATTCTCGAGCTCGCGCCGAAGATCGCTTGCCCGGTGCTGTACCTGCGCGGCGACCGGGAGCCGCGCGAGCTCTACCCGGCCGAGGATTTCCAGCGCCGCGCCGCGGGCCCATGCACGGTCGAGATCATTCCCGAGTGCGACCACTTCTACGCCGGCCGCGAGGACGCCGTTTGCGCAGTAGTGGAATCCTGGCTTGTGCGCACTCTCGGGCTTCCCCGCCCGGTCTTGCCCCGCTCGGTCTTGCCCTTGAGGCGCGCGAGCAGGCGGTGAAATTGCGCGTCCGAATCCCCAGGGGTATTCTTGCGCGTCTCCAGATCGCATAAGCGGACATCGCCATCGTGATGCTCGACGTTTTCAATCACTTCATGCCCAAGGCGATTTTCGACCGTCTGAGCGATCTCGTGCCGGGGCACATCGCGCTCAGCGCCTTCCCGGAGCTGCCGACGCTCTGGGACGTGGACGCGCGCCTGCGCATGATGGACGAGTTCGACGGCCTGCAGCAGGTGCTCTCGCTCGCCAACCCGCCGATCGAAGCCCTCGGTCCGCCGGAAAAAACCCCCGAGCTCGCGCGCATCGCCAACGACGGCCTTGCGGAAATCTGCCGCAGGCATCCGGACCGATTTCCCGCTTTCATCGCCTCGATGCCGATGAACAACGTCGACGCCTGCGTGCGCGAGGCCGACCGCGCGATCGGCGAGTTGGGCGCCAAAGGCATACAGATATTCACCAACGTGCTCGGAAAGCCCTTGAGCGCGCCGGAGTTCCGCCCGATCTTCCGCAACATGGCGAAGCACGACTTGCCGGTGTGGATCCATCCCATCCGCGGCCCGCAATTCGCCGACTACGCGACTGAGAAGACCTCCGAGCACGAGATCTGGTTTACCTTCGGCTGGCCCTACGAGACCACCGCCTGCGTCACGCGGCTGATTTTCTCGGGACTGTACGACGAATTGCCCGGCCTCAAGATCATCACCCACCACATGGGCGGCATGGTGCCGTTCTACGCGGGCAAGATCGACCTCGGATTCGATCAGATCTTCCACGGCAAGACCGACGAGAACCCGGTGGCCAGGAAAGCGGGGCTCAGGAAAAAACCGGCGGAGTATTACCGCATGCTCTACGCCGATACTTCGGTCAACGGTTCCGCAGCCGCGATGCGCTGCGGGCATGAGTTTTTCACCACCGGACATTGCCTGTTCGCCACCGACGCGCCGTTCGACGCCGAGCAGGGCCGTATGCTGATCAGGGGAACGATCAGCGCGGTCGACGCGCTCGACATTTCCCGGGCCGAGAAGGACCGCATCTTCGGCGGCAATGCGCGCTCGCTGCTGAACCTGCACTGAGTCCTTCGGCGAGCTCAGGATAAACTCCGCAAAGGATCTCCATTGGCACGACCGGCGGCTAGAGATCCCTCGGTCGAAGGCCTCGGGATGACAAGACACTTGGAGTTGTACGCGTGATACGCACCCAAAACATCCGCGTTCGCCTGAGGGACGGAGAGATGGGCGCCCATGTCGCGATTCCGGATCGCGTGCCCGCGGGCGCGATCATCGCGATCATGGAGATCTGGGGCGTCAACGACACCATGCGGGCCCATGCCAGGGAATTCGCCGAAGCCGGGTTCGTGTGCCTGGTGCCGGACCTCTTCTGGCGGCAGCAGCCGGGCGTCGAGCTCTACGACAGGAATCCCGAAGATGTGAAAAAGGCGTTCGATCTCTACTACGATTTCGACTACGACCTCGGCGTGCGCGACATGGAAGACACGATGAAGCACCTCAAAGGCATGAAGGAGTGCAGCGGCAAGGTCGGCGCCGTGGGCTACTGCCTGGGCGGGAAGCTCTGCTACCTCATGTGCTGCCGCACCGGCATCGACTGCGCGGTCGCCTATTACGGCACCTACATCGAGCACAACATCCGCGAAGCGAAGAACCTGCGCCGGCCGTTCATGCTGCACATGGCCATGCGCGACCGCTGGGTGCAGGCCGAGGTGAACGAGCTGCTCGAGCGCAGGCTCTCGCCGAACCCGCTGGTGACGATTCACAAGTACCCGAACGCCGACCACGCTTTTGCGCGCCACGGCGGCAAGACCTGGAGCAAGCCCGAAGCCGACCGCGCGCTCGCGCTCTCGGTGGAATTTTTCCGGAAAAATATGGGCGCGTAGCCGTACGCCCGTTCCGCGCACGGGTTGGCGCGCCGAAACACTTCCCCCGCCCGTTTTTTTGATAGCATTGGTTCGTCATGCCGGTCCTCGGCAAGGGGAGGGAAAGATGAAAGAGTCTTCGGGTCGCCGCCGTTTTCTCAAAGGGCTGGGCGCGCTCGGCGCCGCAGGCAGCGTTGTTCAAGCCATACCGCCGGCCGCCGCGCAGTCCCAGACGCCGCCGCACACAGCGCATCCCGCGCAGCCGAAGGGGCGCGCGGCACGCGGGTCGCCCGCGGCAAAGGACCAGGTCCTCGCTTACTTCACCGCGCCGGAGGCCGAGTTCGTCGAGGCCGCCGTGGCGCGCCTGATCCCTGCCGATGAACTCGGGCCCGGCGCGAAGGAGGCCGGCGTAGCGATTTTCATAGACCGGCAGCTCGCCGGAGCCTGGGGCACGATGGCGCGCAACTACCGCCTCGGCCCCTGGCCCGAGGGCACGCCGCAGCAGGGCTACCAGTCGCGGCTCACTCCGCAGGAGGTCTATCGCGCCGCGATCCGCGAGACCAATGGACACTGCTCGAAGAAATACGGCAAGCCGTTCAATGCGCTCGCCGCCGCGCAGCAGGACGAGGTGCTGCGCGAGCTGGACGAAGGCAAGCTCGTGCTCGAATCCACGCGCGCGCAGCTTTTTTTCAATCTGCTGCTCGGCAACACTATCGAGGGATTCTTCTCCGACCCGATCTACGGCGGCAACCGCGACAAGATCGGCTGGAAGCTGGTGGGCTTTCCCGGCGTCGCCGCCGTCTACACCGGTTTCATCGACAAGCACAACGTGCCTTACCGCGCGCAGCCGGTCGGCATCGGCGACATTCAGAACAAGCACGCGCAAGTGGACGAGCACGGGCACGCCGTGCACATCCTGTTGACCCGGAAAGATTGAGGAGGCGGCGATGGCAATCACCAAACTGAAGCCCGTAGACGTCGTCCTCGTCGGCGTTGGCGTCACCGGCACGATCCTCGCGAAGGAGCTCGCCGAGTCCGGCCTCAAGGTGGTCGGGATCGAGCGCGGCCAGATGCGCGACACGTTTCCGGATTTCCAGATGCCGAACGTGCACGATGAACTCAAGTACCAGCGCCGGCACGACCTGATGCAGGACCTGTCGCGCGAGACCATCACGTTCCGCAACCACAAGGACGAGACGGCCTTGCCGATGCGCTACCTCGGCTCCTTCAAGCCTGGCGAGGGCGTGGGCGGGGCGGGGGTGCATTGGGGCACGCAGACCTGGCGGTTCCTGCCGTGGGACTTCGAGACGCGCAGTCGCACCCTCGCGAGATACGGAAAAAACCATCTCGCCGAAGACTGCACCAGCCAGGACTGGGGCGTGACTTACGATGAGCTCGAGCCGCATTTCGACATGTTCGAGCGCGTGTACGGGGTCTGCGGCAAGGCGGGGAACTTGAAGGGCAAGATCATTCCCGGCGGCAATCCGCATGAGGGCCCGCGCTCGCGCGAGTACCCGCTGCCGCCATTGAAGCTGACGCACGCGTCCTCGCTCTTCACCAAGGCGTCGCAGTCGCTCGGCTACAAGCCGTTCCCGACGCCGGTGTCGACGCCGTCCGCGGTCTACACCAACCCCTACGGCGTCACCATGAACGCCTGCGTCTATTGCGGCTACTGCGAGGGCTTCGCCTGCGAGATGGGCTCCAAGGGAAGCCCGCAGACCACCGTCATGCCGGTGCTGATGAAGAACAGCAACTTCGAGTTGCGCACGCTCGCCAACGTCGTAAAAATCAATCTCGACTCAGAGAAGAAGCGCGCGGTCAGCGTCACCTACGTGGATTCCCGCGGCCGCGAGTTCGAGCAGCCGGCCGAACTGGTGTTGCTGACGTCGTACGTCTTCAACAACGTGCGCCTGATGCTGCAATCGGGCATCGGCAAGCCCTACGACCCGGCCGCCAATTCCGGCGTCGTGGGACGGAATTACGCGTACCAGACGCCAAGCAGCGTCAACCTGTTTTTCGACGACAAGCACTTCAACAGTTTCATGGGCGCCGGCGGCCTCGGCATGGCGGTGGACGAGTTTAACGGCGACAACTTCGACCACACGGGCCTCGGCTTCATCGGCGGCGGCTTCATCCGCTCGGTGAGCAGCGGCGCGCGGCCGATCGCGGTGCGGCCGGTGCCCAAGGGCACACCGCGCTGGGGCTCTGCCTGGAAGAAAGCCACGGCGCACTATTTCAACCGCAGCTTCAGCCTAGCCCTGCAAGGCGCCTGCCAGAGCTACCGCACCAATTACCTGGATCTCGATCCAACCTATCGAGACGCCTACGGCCTGCCTCTGTTGCGCATGACTTTCGACCGGCACGATAACGAGCACAAGATGTCGCAGTACATCACCAACAAGGCCGCGGAGATCGCAACGGCGATCGGCCCGTCAAAAATGAACGTCAACCCTCGGGTCGGCAAATACACCATCGTTCCGTACCAGAGCACGCACAACACGGGCGGCGCGGTGATGGGCAACGATCCGGCGACCAGCGCCCTGAACCGCTACCTGCAGAGCTGGGATGTGCCGAACGTGTTCGTCATCGGCGCCAGCGCGTTCCCGCAGAACGGCGGCTACAACCCGACCGATACCGTGGGCGCGCTCACCTACTGGGCGCTGGATGCGATCAAGAACAAATATCTCAAGCAGCCGGGGTTGCTGGTATAGG
>JBGPLD010000075.1:0-6115 GCA_041486325.1 Gammaproteobacteria bacterium | reverse complement strand
TTTCCGACTTTCAACTCCTTCGCCCAGTGATCGAGCTCGGAATCGAGCGTGTAGGATTTTTCCGGGATGTCCGAGAGCAGGAGCTCGAGCACCATCTTCTGGCTTGCGACCGAGCGCGGATTGTCGGTGGTCACCTCCATCCCGTCCTTGGGATAGCGGCAGCATGAAGGCGCGAGCACGCGCTCACCCTTGATCTCGACCACGCAGGCGCGGCAGTTGCCGTCGGGGCGCATGCCTTCCTTGTAGCAAAGATGCGGGATGTCGATGCCGTAGTGCCTGGCGGTCTCGATGAGCGTCTCGTCCGACCTGCCGACGACGGTCTTGCCGTTCAGCTTGAACTCCACGGGCATCGTCGCCGCTTGCGCGGTGCTTATGCGGTCCATCGATCACCTCTCGCCATCACGCGATCTCGTTCGGAAAGTATTTCATCACAGAAAGCACCGGGTTGGGAGCGGCTTGCCCCAGCCCGCATATGGATGCGTCCATCATCGCCAGGGAAAGTTCCTTCAGCAGCGGCTGGTCCCAAGTGTGTTTGGGGGACCCCTTCCCTTCCCCCATGGGCGACTTTTCAATGAGCTTCAGCATTTTCACTGTGCCCACCCGGCAGGGCGTGCACTGCCCGCAGGACTCTTCGGAGAAGAATTTTGTCAGGTTGCGTGCGGCGCTGGTCGCGCGGTCCTTGTCCGAGAGAATCACCACCGCGGCCGAGCCGATGAAGCAGCCGTACTGGTTGAGTGTATCGAAATCGAGCGGGATATCGGCCATAGCCGCGGGCAGGATCCCGCCCGAAGCGCCGCCGGGCAGGTAGCCGTAGAAATTGTGGCCTTCGAGCATGCCGCCGCAGTACTCGGCAATCAATTCTTTTGCCGTTATTCCGGCCGGCGCAAGATGTACGCCGGGCTTCTTCACGCGGCCGCTCACCGAAAAGGAGCGCAGGCCTTTGCGCCCGTTGCGCCCGTGCGAGGCGAACCAGTCCGCGCCGCGCTCAAGTATTTCGCGCACCCAGTGCAGCGTTTCCATGTTGTGCTCGAGGGTGGGCCGGTTGAAAAGCCCCACTTGCGCGACGTAAGGCGGGCGCAGCCGCGGCATCCCGCGCTTGCCCTCGATCGATTCGATCATCGCCGATTCCTCGCCACAGATGTAAGCGCCCGCGCCGCGCCGAAGATGAATAGCAGGGAGCTTGCACGGCGGATTCTTTTGCAGCGCGGCGATTTCCTTTTCCAGGATGGCGCGGCAGCCGTGGTATTCGTCGCGCAGGTAGATGTAGATTTCGTCGATGCCGACCGCCCACGCGGCGACGAGCGCGCCTTCGATGAAGCGGTGCGGGTCGCGCTCCAGATACCAGCGATCCTTGAAGGTGCCCGGCTCGCCCTCGTCGATGTTGATCGCCATGAGGCGCGGCGCGGACTCCGCAGCGACCGATTTCCATTTGCGCCCCGCGGGAAAGCCTGCGCCGCCCAGGCCTCGCAGGCCCGAGTTTTCCATCACGGCGATTACGTCCTCGCGCTTTTTTGCGCCGTCGATGCACGATTGGGCGAGCGCATAACCGCCTTTGGCGCGGTAAGCCGCGTAGTCGTTGTAGGCAGGGCTCACGATGTCACTGTGCGGATGCGATTCGCGCGAACCGGGTGCGGGGTGTTTCACCGCTTTGGCTTTCACCAGCGCGGCAATCCCTTCGACACTCGCATGCGGAAGCGGGTTTTGCCCGACTACGGCGGCCGGAGCGCTTTCACAACGTCCGATGCAGGGCGCATGCAACACGCGCACGTCTTTGCCGAGGATTGCAGGGAGCTTCCTGAGCAGTTCGCCCGCGCCCGCCATCTCGCACGCGATCGAGTCGCACACGCGCACAGTGATCGCAGGCGGGACCGCGTCGCCCTCCTTCACCACGTCGAAATGATGATAGAAAGTAGCGACCTCGTAGACCTCGGTCATCGAGAGCTTCATCTCGGCGGCGAGCGCGACCAGATGCGGCGCCGAGAGATGGCCGTAGCAGTCCTGGATGCGGTGCAGATATTCGATCAGGAGATCGCGCCGTCGCGGCAGATCCATGAGCAACGCGCGCACTTCCTCCAACGCTTTCGGATCGGCCTGGCGACCCTTGGGCGTCGAACGCAATTTCGCGGCGCGAATGGGGATCACGCCGGGAGCATCGTTTTTCGTTTGGCTTCTCACATATCCTCGTTGCGGCCCCCGCTCGGAAAGACCGGATGTTTCCCGGTTTTCCATCAGCAGCTTACGCGAGCCAGAGGGGAAATTCCAGAATCACCGGCCGGGGCTTTGAAATCCTTGATGCCGGTCAATCATCGCCGGTGCGATCACTGCAATTCGGCGCAGCCGCGCCTCGTCGTGTTCTCTAGCGCAGCACCGATTTCAGAAGCTTGCCCATCTCGGCGGGGTTTTTCGTCACCTTGATGCCGCATTCTTCCATCACGGCGAGCTTCTCCTGTGCGGTGCCCTTGCCGCCGGAGATGATCGCGCCCGCGTGCCCCATGCGCTTGCCCGGCGGCGCGGTGACGCCGGCGATGAATCCGACGACAGGTTTTTTCATGTTCGCTTTCACCCAGTGCGCGGCGTTTTCCTCGTCCGAGCCGCCGATCTCGCCGACCATGATCACGGCATCAGTCCCGGGATCGTCGTTGAACATCTTCAGCACATCGATGTGCTTCAGGCCGTTCACCGGGTCGCCGCCGATTCCGACGCAGGAGGATTGGCCGAGGCCCAACTCCATCAGCTGCCCGACCGCCTCGTAGGTGAGCGTGCCCGAGCGCGAAACGACGCCGATTCGCCCCTTCTTGTGGATATGACCGGGCATGATGCCGATCTTGATTTCATCGGGCGTGATGACGCCGGGGCAGTTGGGGCCGACGAGTTTGGTTTTCCTGCCTTGCATCTTGTACTTGGTTTGGATCATGTCTCGCACCGGGATGCCCTCGGTGATGCAGATCACCAGATCCAGATCCGCGTCGACTGCCTCGTCGATCGCCGCGGCGGCAAAAGGCGGCGGCACGTAGATCACCGACACATTGGCGCCGGTCTTCGCTTTCGCTTCTTTCACGGTCGCAAAGATCGGAATGCCTTCGTAGGACTCGCCCGGTTTTTTCGGGTTCACGCCCGCGACATAACAGTTCCTGCCGTTCGCGTACTCCTTGCCCATCTTGGTGTGGTACTGGCCGGTCTTGCCGGTAATGCCCTGCGTCATGACCCTGGTATCTTTGTTTATCAGTATCGACATTTGAAATTCCTGTTCACCGCAGAGGTCGCAGAGGAAAACCTAAATTTCTCTTGCAGTCCTCTGCGCTCTCTGCGTCCTCTGCGGTAAAGCGCCTTTTAGTGCTTTTCTCTTGCCGCAGCGACGACTTTTTGCGCCGCGTCGGCCATGTTGTTCCCGGAAATGATCGGCAGCCCGGATTCCGCAAGAATCCTTTTTCCGAGATCCACGTTGGTGCCCTCGAGCCGCACCACCAGCGGCACCTTGAGGCTCACCTCTCTCGCCGCTGCGACAACACCCGCGGCAATCACGTCGCACTTCATTATGCCGCCGAAAATGTTGACAAGAATCGCCTTCAGCTGCGGGTTGCGCAGCATGATCTTGAAGGCCTCGGTGACTTTCTCGGTGGTGGCGCCGCCGCCGACGTCGAGGAAGTTCGCCGGACTGCCGCCGTAGAGCTTGATGATGTCCATGGTCGACATGGCGAGGCCCGCGCCGTTCACCAGGCAGCCGATGTCGCCCTCGAGCTGGATGTAGTTGAGGTCATACTTGGAAGCTTCGACTTCGGCGGGATCTTCTTCGTCGAGATCGCGCAGCGCCTGGAGCTCCGGATGGCGAAAGAGCGCGTTGTCGTCGAAGTTGATCTTGGCGTCGAGCGCAACGACCTTGCCGTCGCCGGTGAGAATGAGCGGGTTGATCTCGGCGAGGCTCGCATCGGTTTCGTCGAACGCCTTGTACAGGCCCTTGAGGATCGCGCGCGCTTGCGGCACGCTCCCGGCCGGAATGCCGATTCTCTTCGCGACGTCGTCGGCTTCGGCATCCTTCAGGCCCGTTCCCGGGTCGATGAACACCTTATGGATTTTCCCGGGCGTTTTCGCGGCGACTTCTTCGATGTCCATGCCGCCTTCGCTCGAGGCCATGAGCGCGACGCGCTGCGTGCCGCGGTCCACCACCATTCCGACGTAAAGTTCCTTCCTGATATCGGCGCCTTCTTCGATCAAGAGCCGCCGCACTTTCTGTCCCTCGGTCCCGGTCTGGTGCGTCCTGAGCATCATCCCGAGGATCTTTCCGGCCCATTCGCGCACCTCGTCCACCGATTTCGCCACCTTGACGCCGCCGCCCTTGCCGCGGCCGCCCGCGTGGATCTGCGCTTTCACCACCCACGCCTTGCCGCCCAGCTCGCGCGCCGCCTTGACAGCCTCTTCAACCGAAAAGCAGGGAACGCCGCGCGGCGTCGCGACCCCGTACTTGCGCAGGATTTCCTTGGCCTGGTATTCGTGGATCTTCATGGGAGCGCCGCGCCGTATCGTTGGAAGGATTGTCTCGACGCGCCTCTCCGCGCGCATTGATGGCGGTCAAGCATATCGCAGCTCCGAGGCGACCGCGGCTCGGCGCCGGACTGACCCCTTAACCCGATGCTAGAATCAACCGCTCCATCGCGGAACGAGGCGCCGCCGAATGAAATACGTGCTCGCGCTCGACCAGGGCACCACCAGCTCGCGCGCCATTGTCTTCGACGGGCGCGGGCGGGCAAGCGCCGTCGCGCAAAAGGAATTCCGCCAGATCTTTCCGCAACCCGGCTGGGTCGAGCACGATCCCGAGGAAATCTGGCGTTCGCAGCTAATCTGCGCGCGCGCTGCTTTGCGCAAGGCGAAGCTCAAGCCCGGGCGCCTTGCCGCGATCGGCATCACCAACCAGCGCGAGACCGTCGTGGTGTGGGACCGGCGCACAGGCAAGCCCGTGCACAACGCCATCGTCTGGCAGGACCGGCGCACCGCCGCGCGCTGCGAGGCGCTGAAGAAGGATGGTCTCGCCGAGACCATAAGCGCGAAAACGGGCCTCGTCATCGATCCGTATTTTTCCGCGACCAAGCTCGCCTGGATCCTCGAGGCCATCCCCGGCCTGCGCACGCACGCCGAGCGCGGCGAGCTCGCCTTCGGCACCGTCGACAGCTGGCTCGCGTGGAAACTCTCGGGCGGAAATTTGCACGTGACCGACCCCAGCAACGCCTCGCGCACCATGCTCTACGACATCCATCGCGGCGAATGGGACGAGACGCTGCTGAAAATTTTCAACGTGCCGCGCTCGATGCTGCCCGAGGTATTGCCCTCCTCGCACCGCTTCGGCGTGAGCGCGAAGAACGTTCTCGGCGCCGAGGTGCCGATCGCGGGCATTGCCGGCGACCAGCAGGCGGCGCTCTTCGGCCAGGCCTGCCACGAGCCCGGTATGGCGAAGAATACCTACGGCACGGGATGCTTTCTCTTGCTCAACACGGGCGATAAGGCGATTGCGTCGCGCAACGGACTTCTCACCACCTGCGCGGCGCAAATCGGCACGAAGCAGTACGCGCTCGAAGGCAGCGTGTTCATCGGCGGCGCGGTGGTGCAGTGGTTGCGCGACGGTCTGCGTCTCATCCGCAAGTCAGTGGACGTGGAGAAGCTTGCCGCCAGCGTTCCCGATTCCGGCGGCGTCTACCTCGTTCCGGCTTTCACCGGTCTGGGCGCGCCGCACTGGGACCCGTACGCCCGCGGCACCATCGTCGGCCTCACGCGCGGCTCGAACGCGGGCCACATCGCGCGCGCCGCGCTCGAATCGATCGCGTTCCAGTCGGCCGAATTGCTGCGCGCGATGCAGGCTGACGCAGGAATTCAGCTCACCGAGTTGCGTGTGGATGGCGGCGCCGCGGCCGACAATCTGCTCATGCAGTTCCAGGCCGACCTGCTCGGCGTGCCGGTGGTGCGCCCGAAGGTGATCGAGACCACCGCGCTCGGCGCCGCTTTTCTCGCGGGCCTGGCGACCGGCGTGTGGGAGAGACGCGAGGAAATCGCCAAGCAATGGAAGGCGGCAAAGCGCTTCGAGCCGAAAATGAAGCGCGGCGAAGGCGATCGCCGCATGCAGGAGTGG
>JBGPLD010000074.1:0-6129 GCA_041486325.1 Gammaproteobacteria bacterium | reverse complement strand
GACCTGCAGGCCAAGCTCGCCGAGATCAGCGCGAGCGCGGCGCGGCTGGAGCAGGCTCGTTTGAACGAACGCGAGCAGATCGAAACGGGCGCTCGCCGCGCCGAAGCGCTGCACCGGGGCGAGGAAGGCGCGGCGGCGAACGTCTTGGTCGGCGCATGCAAGCCGGAAAGCATCCCGCCCTCCGGAACCAGGCAGGCTTGCAGCGAGCAAGGCGCGATGCGCGTCGCGGTATGCGCAAGGGTGCCGGCCGCGGCAACCGTTACCGAGGTGCTGCTTTTCACGCGCTTCGTGGATTCGCAGCAGTCCTGGCCGGACAGCCGCGTGCAGGCCGGGCAGGACGCGGGCCAGGCGCGGTTCGTGGAAAAAGTATTCGAGCTGCCCGACATCGAGGCAACCAAGCAGGTCTGCCACGGATTCGTGCACTGGAACGGCGAGAAGTCCCGACTCGCGCGCATCCTCGTCAAATACGCGCTGTAGGCGGAATTTCCGGCGCGGCCACGGGACGATTGAGGGGACCACGATGAAATTCTCCCGTATTTTTCCCGCGATGGTTCTTGCGGCAGGTTTTTCGGCCGCCGCGCCCGGCCAGCAGGCGGCCGACTACCCCAACCGCGCGATCCGGATCATCGTGCCGCTCGCGGCGGGCGGCAACGTGGATATCGTCGCGCGCACGATCGCGGAGCAGGTCGCGAGGGAATTCGGCCAGCCGATCCTCGTCGAGAACCGCCCCGGCGCGTCGAGCCTCGTGGGCACGCAGTTCGTCGCGAAGGCGGCCGCGGATGGCTATACGCTGCTCGCGATGGCAAACACCTTCGCCACCGTGCCCCTGATCGTGGCGAATCCCGGCTACGATCCGCTGAAGGACTTTACCGGTGTCACGCTCACCTGCCTCGTGCCGCAGGTGATAGTGATCAATCCCGCCTTTCCCGCGCAGTCGGTGAAGAAACTCATCGCGCTCGCCAGATCACAACCGGGTAAAATTTCCTACGCGAGCTCGGGCAACGGCTCAACCGGCCACATGGCGGCCGAGCTCTTCAACCGCCAGGCGGGCGTGACGATGCTGCACGTGCCGTACAAGGGCAATTCGCAGGCGCTCATCGATGTCATCGGCGGGCAGGTGACGATGATGTTCGACCAGGTGAGCACGTCCGCCCCGCAGATCAAGGCGGGCAGGGTACGCGCGCTCGCCGTCACGAGCCTGAAGCGCTCGCCGCTCCTGCCCGAAGTGCCCACGGTCGACGAGTCGGGCGTGCCGGGATACGAGGACATCACCTTCAACGGTCTGGTCGCGCCGGCGGCAACGCCGCGCGAGATCCTCGCGCGACTGAACCGCGCGGTGGCCGACGCCGTGCGCGCGCCGGACCTGTACAACCGTTTCCTCGAGCGCGGCGTCGAGCTCAAGGCGAGCGCATCGCCCGAGGAGTTCACCGAGCACGTCAGGGCGGAGTTTGAAAAGAAGAGCCGGCTCGTGCGCGAGGCAGGCATCAAGCCGGAGTAATGGCGCGATGACGGAGCGCGCCGGGAATCACTGTCGCCGGCGCCGGGCGCGGCGGCGCGCAGCGCGCGCGCCTCAGAAAATGATGCTTACTCCGGCAAGAACCCCGCTGCCGCCGACTTTCACCTTCTCGCCGGAGCCGTCGTCGGTCGTGGAGGAAAGATACTTGTACTGCACATGGAGTCCGACGTGCTTGAAGCGGAATTCCACGCCCGCCATGCCCTGATAAGCCAGGCCTGTCCCCGTCCCCGATATGATGAAGTCACCGCTATAGGTGGCGGAGGCGGAACCGATACCGACGCCCACGAAGGGATAGAACCAGCTTGCCGCGCGCAAGTAATACTTTGCGTTCACCATCAATGCGAGCACTTCCTGCTGGCTGCTGAGATTGGTTGCGTCCTCGACAAAATTATTCTTGTAATAGAAAGCCTCGCCGCCCAGCGCAAAGCCCGAGTTGAAGCGCCATTCGGCCTCAATGCTGGACACCGACTTGGAGGTGGTGTCGAAAGTACTGGGGGAGCCGACGAGCACCTGATTTTGATTGGCCAATTTGAACGAACCGGCGCTCGCGATCAGCGCAAACTCCCCACCGCCGCCGGACGCGGTGTAGGCGGGCATTTCGCGCGCGGCTGCCGGTTGCGTTGCACCAGGCTGGGCGCGCATAGCGGCGGCCATCGCCGCCGCCGCACCCTCGAGGAAGCGGCTTTGCGCGATCGAGCGGCGACCCTCGGATTCGCTCACCAGACGCACGTCTGTTCGCACCGGCGTCAGGCCGGCGAGGGCCTCAACCCACACGAAATAGGTCTGGTTGGCCGCGGCCTCGAACGTGAGTACGGTCAGCACGCGATCGCCGACGCGCAGGTGAGTCCTGCCCGGACTGACGGTCGCGGTTATGAAGGTGCCGTTTGCCAGCTCGCCGACGGGCTGCAAATTCACGAGCACCGGCACCCGCGCGGCTACCGGTTCACGCTCGCTGCGAAAAACGAACACCAGCGCCTTGCCGGGCGGCGGGGTGGCCCGCCGGGCATCGTCCTGGGCGTGCGCGGGCGGGGCAGAAAGCAGGCCACACAGGGCGGCGAGCAAGAGGGCGCCGCTCACCGAAACGCATGCGCGCAGCTGATTCATGGGCGGATCTCCATCCTGTTTTTTCTTCGTTTTCCTCACGCAGCCGCGGAGGACAGTCCCCGATACCCGCAATTGTAGCTTCCAACGGATGAAAAACGATACCCTAAATTGGGCAGAGAGGCTTGCCCGTTTGGCAATGGCGCGAGGCGCCGCCAGGTAGTAGCGGTGTCTGCGGGCGAGCGGGTGAAGCATCAGGAAACAAAGGATCGGAAGATCCATTCTTCGCCAGCGCCATCAAACCGCTCGCTGGCATATTGCGCCGGTTGATTCTTTTGGACTATCGTGACGGTCGCGCATCAGGCCGGACCGGGAATATGCCGCCGCACGCCGAAGGGGATCCCGATTTCAGGTCGCCGCCGTCAGGCTGCGACTCTCACTTTCACGTGTTCGGCCCGCCCGACCGCTATTCGTGCGAACGCGATCTTCGCTACCCGCCGCCGCTCGCGCCGCTCGAGGACTTTCTCGCGCTCTCGCGCCGCATGGGGCTGGAGCGCTTCGTGTTCGTCCAGCCCAGCGCCTACGGCCGCGACAATCTCTGCATGCTGGATGCCATGCGCGAAGTCGGGACGAATTGCCGCGGGATCGTCGATGTGGACGAAAACGTTTCCGACGCGGAGCTCGCGCACCTGCACTCCCTGGGCGTGCGCGGCGCGCGCATCAACGTTTCTCCGATAAAGCCGCCCGAGCCGGGGTTTTCCACGAACTTGCTGCCGCGCATAGAGCGCCTGCGCGCGCGCTTCGCCGAAATCGGGTGGCAGCTCGATTTCCTGACGCCAGGCTGGCTGACGAGCGAGCTGATGCCCGTCCTGAAGAAGCTCAATGTCGATTTCACGATCGCCCATTTCGGCATGTTCCCGGCGAAGGACGGCGTGAAGCAGCCGGGATTTCGGCAGTTGCTCGATCTCCTGCGCCACGGCGACGGGCGCTGCTGGATCAAGCTCACCGGGGTATATCGCATGTCGGTCGCCAAGGGATTTGCCGACGTCGCGCCGATGGCGCAAGCGCTGATCGAAGCGGCGCCCGACCGGTTGATCTGGGGCAGCGATTACCCGCATCTTTCATTCGCCGACAAGGTAGGCCCGATGGAATTGTGGAACCTCCTCGGGAAGTGGGCGCCGGATGAAGCCGCCCGGCGAAAGATCCTGGTCGACAACCCGCAGCAGCTGTTCCGATTCTGATTGCAGACGGCCCCGTTGCTCAGTCGCGAACGCCCTGCCCGCGCCCGGACATCGGGGGCAATGGCGAGGATCGTGACCGCAGTGGGAAGACGCGTCGCGTCCGGGCACTGATAGGGAAAGCGCGATAAAGTGCATCGCGGCGCCGCACCTGGGGCAACCCGTCGAAGGGACCGGACAAACTGCTTGAGTTCCCATGCGACCCCTTGCTGAATTCCCGCAGTCGGCGCGCGCGCGCATTCGCGGCGTGTTGTGCGACATCGACGATACGCTGACCACCAATGGCCGCCTTGGCGCTTCCGCTTACGCGGCGATGGATAGGTTGCAGTCTTCCGGGCTGCTCGTGATCCCGATTACCGGCCGGCCGGCAGGCTGGTGCGACGCGATCGCGCGCATGTGGCCGGTCGACGCGGTAGTCGGAGAGAACGGCGCGTTTTACTTCCGCTACGACCACGCCAGGCGCGCGATGCAGCGGCGCTTTGTCGATGATGAGGCGACGCGCGCCGCGAATCGCGACAAGCTCGCGGCGATACGTGACCGGATACTGGCGGCCGTGCCGGGGTGCGCCCTCGCGAGCGATCAGCATTACCGTGAAGCCGATCTCGCGATCGACTATTGCGAGGACGTGCCCCGGCTGCCGCCTGCAGCCGTGGATAATATCGTTGCGCTCATGCGGCAAGCCGGGCTGACCTCGAGAGCAAGCTCGATCCACGTCAACGGCTGGTTCGGCGCGTACGACAAGCTGTCGATGACGAAGACGCTGATGCGCGAATGTTTCGGCGTCGATCTCGACGCGCGCAAGGACGAGTTCGTGTTCGCCGGCGATTCGCCCAACGACGCGTCGATGTTTTCCTACTTCCCGCATGCAGTCGGCGTGGCCAATATCAGGACGTTCGCCGGCCGGCTGGCTGCCGATCCTGCCTATGTGACACAGGCCGAGGCCGGTGCGGGATTCTGCGAGCTGGCGGATTTCCTGCTCGCAGGCAGGTAATTCCGGGACCTCCGCGGCTAGATTATTCTCTTGCGTATGGCAGTCACGCCGATTTCAGCGATGATCACCACCGCGAAGATCGCGAACAGCACCATCGCCACACGGTCCCACTGAAATAGATTCATCGCGGTGTCGAGCGCCATGCCGATGCCGCCGGCGCCGACCAGCCCCAGCACCGCCGACTCGCGCACATTGATGTCCCAGCGAAACAATACCACCGACCAGAACGCCGGCTGGATCTGCGGCCAGTAGCCTTTGGCGAGCACCGACAGCCACGGCGCGCCGACCGCCTGCAGCGCCTCGATCGTGCCCTCGTTCGCCTCCTCGACCGCCTCGCCGACGAGCTTGCCGACAAAACCGACTGAGCGGAAACCGATCGCGAGCGTGCCGGCCAGCGCGCCGGGGCCGAACACGGCGATGAACAGCAGCGCCCACACCAGCGAATTGACCGAGCGGCTCGATACCAGCAGCAGCTTGGCGATATAGTTGAGCGTGCGGCTGGGCGTGATGTTGTGCGCGGCCAGCAGCCCGACCGGGAACGCTATCGCCACCGCCATGATGGTACCGAGCGTCGCGATATGCAGCGTTTCAACCAGCGCTTCGTGCAC
The DNA here is from genome assembly GCA_041486325.1 of Gammaproteobacteria bacterium. Taxonomy (GTDB): domain Bacteria; phylum Pseudomonadota; class Gammaproteobacteria; order Burkholderiales; family SG8-39; genus VBDM01. The sequence continues at coordinate 735 of JBGPLD010000074.1, read as the reverse complement.
GCCCCTCGGGTAGTACGCGAAGGCGACCGGCCACATGCGCTTGAGCAAATCGGCCATCTGTTCGGGCGCGTCGTACAGGAATTCCGGGATCACCTCGACCGTCTGCATTGAAACCACGATCGCGGTCGCCATCGCCAGATACACCGCGAAGCGCGCCAGCCGCTGCGCCGGCGTGAAGCGCCGCCAGATCCTGGCTTCAAGGGCCGCAGTCGTCAAAGTTGCTTACTCCTCGTCGATCTTTCCGCGCTCGAGAAACACCGCTCGCACCTGGGTCGCGATCACTTCGCCGAGAAAAATCAGGAAGATGATCGAAAGCAGCATCGCACAGACGAAGTCGTAGTCGAAGCGCTGGAACGCCGCGAACAGCGCGCCGCCGATGCCGCCTGCGCCGACGATGCCGACCATGGTCGAGTTGCGCAGGTTGGAATCGAGCTGGTAGGTGGCGAAACCCATGAAGCGGCCGAACACCTGCGGCAGCACGCCGTAAGTGACGACGTTCATGAACGGGGCGCCGGTCGCGCGCACGGCCTCGACCTGTTTCAGCGAAATTTCCTCGATTGCCTCGGCGAAAAGCTTGCCGATGAAGCCGATCGACGCTACCGTCAGCGCGGCGATGCCCGACAGCGCACCGAAGCCGAGCGCCTTGACGAACACGATGGCGACGATCACCGGGTGAAACGAGCGGCACAGCGCGATCAACAGGCGCGCCGGCCAGGTCGCCCACGCCGGCATCAG
>JBGPLD010000073.1:0-6172 GCA_041486325.1 Gammaproteobacteria bacterium | reverse complement strand
GCCTGGGTCTGCTCGTTTGCCATGCCTGCGGCCTGCTGTCGCGCCCGGCGCCAGGCAGTCACGATGCAGACTGCCCGCGCTGCGGTGCGCACCTGCACTTTCGCAAACCGGACAGCATCACCCGCACCTGGGCGTTGTTGATCACGGCCATCATCCTCTACATTCCCGCCAACCTGTTGCCGATGATGCGTACGAGTTCGCTCTTTGGCTCGCAATCCGACACCATCATGAGCGGCGTCGTCTATTTCTGGACATCGGGATCGTGGTACCTGGCGCTGATCATCTTTTTCGCCAGCATCATGGTGCCCTTGCTCAAGATGATCGCGCTTACGCTGCTGCTGGTAACGGCGCAGCTGCATTCCCGCTGGCAACAGGGCCAGCGCGCGCGGCTCTACCGGCTGGTGGAATTCGTCGGCCGCTGGTCGATGCTCGACATCTACGTCGTCGCGGTGATCGTCGCGCTGGTGCAGTTGCAGGGGCTGGCGACCATCCAGCCCGGTCCGGGCGCGGTCGCCTTCGGCGCCGTGGTGGTCCTGACGATGTTCGCGGCGATGGCCTTCGACCCGCGCCTGATCTGGGATCCCGCGGAGAAAACACATGGCTGAGACGCCGCACAGGCCCGAACCGTCCGATATTCCCTCGGCGGTCGCGGCACCGAAATCGCGCCGGACGGTGCAATTGGTATGGCTGATCCCATTGGTCGCGGCGTTGGTCGGCGGCTGGCTCGCGGTCAAGAGCGTGCTCGACCGTGGGCCGGTCATCACGATCAGCTTCAAAAGCGCCGAGGGCCTCGAAGCCGGCAAGACCAAGCTCAAGTACAAGGACGTGGAGGTCGGGCTGGTCAACAGCGTAGCGCTTTCGCCGGATCTTTCACGGGTCATCGTTACGGCCGAGATGGGCAAGTCTGCCGGGCCCCATCTTGTCGAGGACACGCGTTTCTGGGTGGTGCGCCCCCGCGTCTCCGGCGGCAGCGTGTCCGGCCTGGGCACGCTGCTCGGTGGCTCCTATATCGGCGTGGATATCGGCACATCCACCAGGGAAATACGCGATTTTACCGGTCTCGAAACACCGCCGGTCTTCACCAGCAACGCGCCGGGCCGGGAATTCGTGCTGCGCAGCGAGAACATCGGCTCGCTCGACTACGGCTCGCCGGTGTTTTTCCGGCGCCTGCAGGTCGGGCAGGTCGCGGCCTACGAGCTGAACAAGGACGGCAGCGGCGTGACGCTGAAAATCTTCGTCAACGCGCCGTACGATCAATACGTGAACGCGAACACCCGTTTCTGGGAGGCGAGTGGTATCGACTTCAAGCTCGATGCGAGCGGCGTCGAGATCAACACGCAGTCGCTGGTGTCGATCGCGATCGGCGGGATCGCGTTCCAGACTCCCGCTACTTCGGCGGTGTTGCCGCCGGCCGAACCGAACTCGGCATTCAATCTGTTCAATAACCGCGCCGAGGCTATGAAACGCCCCGATTCCATCATCGATACCTACGTGATGGTATTCAACGAGTCGCTGCGCGGGCTGGCGCCGGGGGCGCCGGTCGATTTCCGCGGGATCGTCGTCGGCGAAGTGGTGTCGGTCAATACCTACATTGACCCGGTGACAACGGTGCTCAGCTTCCCCGTTGAAATCAACATTTACCCCGAGCGCTTCTCGTCGCGCAGCCTGACGGGGTCCAAATCCGGGAGAATGTTCAAGGATCGCAAGGTAGCGATAGACATATTGACAGCGCGCGGGCTGCGCGCGCAATTGCGCACCGGCAACCTGCTCACCGGACAGCTTTACATTGCGCTCGATTTCTTTCCCGACGCGCCGAAAACCAAGGTTGACTGGGCGAAGAAACCGCCCGAGCTTCCGACCGTCGCGGGCACCGCGGAAGATCTGCGGGCAGCCGTCGGCAGCATCGCCAGGAAGCTCGACAAGATGGACTTCGAGGCGATCGGCGCCAATCTGCAGGAGACTCTGAAGAGCACCAACAAGCTGATTCAGCGGCTGGATACCGAACTCGCGCCCGAAGCGCATGCAATGATGGAAGAGGCGCGCCGCGCCATGGCCTCCGTCGAGCGCAGCGTCGAGGCCAAGTCGCCACTGCAGCAGGATACGCGCGAGGCGCTGCGCGAAATCGCGCGCGCCGCACAGGCGTTCCGCAATCTCGCCGACTATCTCGAGCAGCATCCCGAGGCTTTGCTGCGCGGCAAGAAGGAGGATGCAAAATGACACGCGGTCTCTTCGCCTCTCTGATTCTCGCTGCGTCAGCGCTCGCGGGTTGTGCCAGCTCGCCCACGCCGCGCTTCTACATACTGAGCGCTCCGGAGCAGCCGGCCGCCAAGGCGGCCTACAGCGTCGCCGTGGGTCCGGTCACGGTGCCTGAAATCGTCGACCGCGCGCAGCTCGTGCTGCGCACTTCCGCGAACGAGGTGACGATCGCCGAGCAGACGCGCTGGGCGCAGTCGCTCAAGAGCGAGATTCCGCGCGTGATCGCCGCCAACCTCGCGCAATCGCTGGGCGATGCGTACGTGTCGGCCTATCCGCAAGGTACCGGAAGCGAAGCCGATTACCGCGTGGTGGTGGACATTCAACGCTTCGAGTCGGCGCTGGGTGACGCCGCCACGGTCGAGGCGTTGTGGGCGGTGAGCGCGACCACCGGTAAGAGCGGCGCTCCGCGCAGCGGGCGTTCGCTGGTGCGCGAGCCGGTTCAGGGCAGGGACTACGACGCGCTCGTCGCCGCGCACAGCCGCGCGCTGGCGAGCATCAGCCGCGACATCGCGGAAGCCGTCCGCGCCGCGCGCGCGGCGCGCGCCGTGCAATGACCTTGCTGCGGCGTGAATGGCCGCTCGCGGCGAACGTCGCCACCACGGCGCTTTTCCTGCTGTTCGGCAAAGGCTGGCTTGCCGATCTTTCCAGTCCCGGCTGGTTCGCTTTCGTGCTCGCGTGGCTCTTCGGCGTGATCCTCGCCTCCGCCTTTGCCGTCGTGCGCCATGCCGAGGCCCTCGCGGCGAAGCTCGGCGAGCCGGCGGGAACGCTGGTGCTCACGCTGTGCGTGACCGGCATCGAGGTCATGATGATCCTGGCGGTGATGCTGACCGGGACGGGGAGCGCCACGCTTGCCCGCGACGCGATGTTCGCCGTCGTCATGATCGTGCTCAACGGCATGGTCGGCATTTCGCTTTTGCTCGGCGGGCTGCGCCACCACGAGCAGAGTTACAACCTGATGGGTGCGAACGCTTTCCTCGCCGTGATCGTGCCGATCGCCGTGCTCGGTCTCGTCCTGCCGAATTTCACGGTGTCCTCGCCCGGTCCGACCTTTTCGCCGCTGCAGGCGATTTTTTTCGGCGTCATGTCCTTCGGGCTCTACGGGGTGTTTCTGGCGATCCAGAACGTGCGCCACCGCGAGTATTTCATCGCTCCGGGCTTGCGCAAGGCGGGCGGCGCCGCCGGCGACGGAGAGCGCGAAGCAAGGTCGCTCAGTTTCCATATCGGGCTGCTCGTCGCCTATCTGCTGCCCCTTGTGGTTCTATCGAAGCAGATCGCAGTGCCGATCGAGCACGGCGTACACGTCTTTCACGCACCGGCGGCGCTGGGCGGGCTGCTGGTTGCCGTGCTGGTCCTGTCACCGGAGTCGCTCGCCGCGACCCGAGCGGCGCTCGCGAACGATCTCCAGCGTTCCGTCAACGTGCTCCTGGGTTCGGTCCTGGCCACCATCAGCCTGACCATCCCGTCGGTCCTCGCGATCGGTTTTTTCACCGGCCAGACCATCGTTCTCGGGCTCGACGCCGTCGATACCGTCCTGCTGCTGCTCACGCTCGCGGTGAGCGTATTGACGTTCTCGAGCGTGCGGACGAACGTGCTGCTCGGCGCGGTTCATCTGCTGCTGTTCATGGCGTACCTGATGCTGATGTTCGAGAAGTGACGCCTGAACTTTGCTGATGCGCAGGCTGAAACCGGCCGCGCTCACGATCGGGCGCTACCTGGAGGGCCGCCACCCGCTGCTCGCGCGGCTGGCGCTCACGCCTTTGCCGCCGGCACCATGTCGGGACTCAGAAGGCGTGCCGCTCCGTGATGCGTTTGAGCGTGCCGTCCTTGTTGATTTGCTCGAATGCCCGGCTGAGTGCCTGAACTGTCTGAGTCGAAGTATTCAGGCCGCAGGCCAGATAGAGCGGAACATCGCGCAGGGCCAGGACCAGTTTGATGTCCTTCACCTTGGCGCGCGCAGCAGTCCGACGCGCCCCGTACGCGCCGGTGACCCACAGGTCAATGCGGTTGGGATCGTCCCGGCTCAGCACCAGCCGCGCGGGATTCAGGCTGTCGTCGTTGACCTCGCGCAGATCGGTGACGCCCTTACTCATGAGGTACTCTATTTTGGCGTCCTTGGCGACGACTCCCACCCGGTATTTGCGCGCGTCCTCCACTGTTTTCACGGTGCCGGCGAAATCGCCCTTCCCGATCAGCACCCACTTGTTCGTTGCGATCGGGCCGATCCAGGAAAACAACCGCTCGCGATTCACCAGCCGCGCGGTCGAATACAGGCAGGTTTCCTTGTCGGCCTGCACGGCAATGTAGGCCTTTTCCCAGGGCATGGACTGGATCTGCAGGACGATGCCGCTGCGCTTGCCGAGCTCGGACACGATCTCGGTCGATATGCCCACCACTTTCCCCTGGTCCGTATAGTTGAACGGGGGATTTTCTTCGGTGAGAAGCGTGAGCGCATGGGCCGCCGACGCGGCCATCGTCAGCCCGAATACGAGGAGAAAAACATCGTTGATCGAGCGTCGGATCATGGCGGGCTCCCAGGCGGGTGAAGGGCTAATTCTATACCGGGCGGCAGCGCTCGCGATGCTGCGCAGGAAGCCGCAGAAGGCGAACTACAAATACTTCTCCGGCCACCGCAACAAGGAAGTCTTCGAGCGCTACAAGACCTGTCGTCTGCTGGTGCATCGGCCGCCTTAGACGGGACTGCGCCGTCTGAACATGCCGTAGCCTTCCATGCGCATGACCAGTTCCTGGTTCTGGTTGAACACTTCCCAGCGGTGCAGCACCGTGCCGCGGTCGGGCTTGCTCCGGGAAGTCTTTGCCTCGAGCACGGTCATCTTCAGCCTGAGCGTGTCGCCGGGACGCACGGGCTTCGTCCAGCTCACTTCCTTCACGCCGGGCGAGCCCAGGCTGGCCGCCTCGATCAGGTAGGCATCGCAGATCATGCGCATGCACAGGCTCACCGTGTGCCAGCCGCTCGCGATGAGCCCGCCGAAGATGGATTGCTTCGCCGCTTCCTCGTCCACGTGGAAGGGCTGCGGATCGTAGCGCCGCGCGTATTCCAGGATCGAATCTCTCGTCAGGGTCGGGCCGGATATCTCGAGCGCCATGCCGGCCGGGAAGTCCTCGAAATAATATTTTTTGGCGCTCAAGCGCCGGCCTCCGCCTTGAGCTGCAGGGCCTTGTATTCCAGGAATTCCTCGAGCCCCGGCCGGCCGAGCTCGCGGCCCTTGCCCGATTGCTTGACGCCGCCGAAAGGCGCGAGCATGTTGAACGGCCCGCCGTTGATGTCGACCTGGCCCGTGCGCAGGCGCCGCGCGACGCGCTTCGCGCGCTCTTCGTCCTTCGACCATACGCCGCCCGCGAGCCCGTATGAAGTGCCGTTGGCGATGCGCACGGCCTCGTCCTCGTTCCGGTAGGCGATGATGGCGAGCACCGGGCCGAAGATCTCCTCCTGCGCGATGGTGGATTTCGGATCGACGCGCCCGAAAATCGTGGGCTTCACGTAATAGCCCTTTTCCAGTCCGGCGGGCGCCTCGGGCCCGCCGCACAGGAGCACGGCGCCCTCCTCGATGCCCATCCTGATGTAGTTGCGCACGCGCTCGCGCTGCGCGGCCGAGATGAGCGGACCCAATTTTGCGGAATCCCCGAACGGGTCGCCCACGGTGAAGGTCTTTGCAAGCTCGACGGCGATTTTCGCGGCCTCTTCGTATTGGCTCTCGGGAACCAGCATGCGCGTGTGCGCGCTGCAGGTCTGGCCGGAGTTGAGGAAGCAGGAATTGACCGTGCCTTTTACCGCGGCGGCGAGGTCCGCGTCATCGAGGATCACCGAGGCCGACTTGCCGCCGAGCTCGAGGGTGACGCGCTTCACCGTATGCGCGGCGAGCTCGAAGACGCGTTTTCCCGCGCGCACCGAGCCGGT
>JBGPLD010000072.1:0-6241 GCA_041486325.1 Gammaproteobacteria bacterium | reverse complement strand
CTCCGTGCCCTTGCGGATGACTTCGCGCGCCGCCATCACCATGGCCCCGCCGTGCGCCATCATCGAGCGCGAGCCTATCGTGCCCTCGCCTACGAGGCGCGGTCCGTCCGGGTCGCTTGCGCGCAAGGTTATTTTCTCCGGATCCATGCCGAGCACTTCGCCGACAACTTCCGGGAACACCGTCTCGTGCCCCTGCCCTGAGGGCCCGGCGAGCACGTACACGAGCGCATTGCCTGATTCGCCGAATTTGATCGCGGCTTCTTCCTTCGGCGCGGCGCCGGCTCCCGCGGGCTCGATGAAGACGCCGCAGCCGATGCCGCGCAGCATCCCGCGCCGCTTCGCTTCGGCGCGGCGCGCTTCGAACGTGCTCCACTGCGCGTGCCTCATTACCTCGTCAACCAGGCCGGGAGGATCGCCGCTGTCATATGTGGAAATCGCAATCGGGGTCTTGTAGGGAAATGCGGCCTTCGGAATGAGATTGCGCCGGCGCAGCTCGATCCGGTCGGTGCCCGTCTCGCGCGCCGCTTCCTCCACCAGCCGCTCGGCGAGGTAGCAGACGTTCGGCCGCCCGGCGCCGCGGTACGCCGTGGAGGGCGTTGTGTTGGTCATCGCGAGGCGGTGGCGGCCGTACACCGCCGGAATCTTGTAGAGGTTGATCGCATGCAGGGAGGGAGGCAGCGTGTTGATCAAAGGCCCGGGCGTCGAGAGATAGGCGCCCGCATTCACGATCCATTCGATGCGGATGCCGAGAAAGTTCCCGTCGCGGTCGAGTGCAAGCTCGCCCACGAGCTTCGCCGCGCGGCCGTGATAATCGGAGAGAAAAGTCTCCGAGCGCGAGGACACCCACTTCACCGGGCGGCCCAGCGTCTTTGCGGCGAGAATCGCCGCCAGGTACTCGGCGTAGGCGTCCGAGCGCACGCCGAAGCCCCCGCCCACGTCCTGCGCGTGCACGCGGAATTTTTCCGCGGGGAGGCCGGTAACGCCACTCAGGCCACCCATCATGAGCGACATTCCCTGCGAGCTCGTGTAGAGGTCGAACCTGTCCGCCGCGGCCTCGTAAGCGGCAAGGCAGGCCTTGGGCTCCATGGGATTGCCGGCGATGCGCTGGCTGTCGAGGGTGATGCGGGTCACATGCGCGGCGCGCGCGAACGCCTCGCCTGTCTTCGCCTCGTCGCCGTATTCATAGTCGAAGCAGAGATTGCCGGGAATGCCCGCATGGATTTGCGGAGCGCCGGGGGCGAGCGCGTCGTCCGCGTCTGCGAGAACCGGCAGGTCACGGAATTCAACCTCAATTCTCTCGGCGGCATCCTGCGCGGCAAGCGCCGTATCGGCGACGACGAATGCCATTTCCTGGCCGACGTAGCGCACGCGTCCCTGCGCGAGCACGTCCCGGTGCGGCACCCTGATCGTCATGCCGCCCCTTCCCGGATATTTCACGAGCGGCGGACCGGTCTTGAATCCGGCCTTCGCCGTGTCCGCCCCTGTGAACACGGCCGCCACGCCTGGAGACTGCTGCGCGGGCTTCACGTCGATCGAGACGATCTCGGCGTGCGCCCGGTCCGAGCGCAGAAAAAAACCGTACAGCTGGTTCGGAAGGTTCCAGTCCGAGGCATACCGCCCCTGCCCCGTGACGAGTCTCAAATCCTCCCGCCGTCCCCTGAAAGTTGCGCTCATCGCATTCTCTCCGGAATCATCGCCGTTCCATTCCCGCCCGTGCAGGCGGCCGGTCGAAATGCGATAAAAAAGCCGCGCGGCTGTTCACCGCAGCGGCCAGATAGAAAAGTTTCGAAGGTAAACCGTCAAGCGGCGGCGGCGACGGAATCATCCACGCCGCCCGGCGCATACATGATGACTTTGTTTCGACCCGCGGACTTCGCCATGTAGAGCGCGGCGTCGGCGGCGCGCAGGAGATCTGCTTCGGCTTTGCCGTGCGCGGGGAACACGGCGAGCCCGATCGAGACTGTGACCTGCAGCACGCTCCCGCCGGCGGAAATGCACGCCTGCTCGATCGTGCGGCGCACGATCTCGGCGCGCTGGCGCAGCGCCTGCCCTCCGGTTCCGGGAAGAATGACGACGAACTCCTCGCCCCCGGCGCGGCACGCGACGTCTTCCTCGCGCACGGAGCAGGCCAGTTTTTGTGCTATCGCGCGAAGCGCGGCATCGCCCGCATCATGCCCCAGCGTGTCGTTCACCCGCTTGAAGTGATCCACGTCCACCGTCATGATGCCCACTGTCGAGCCGTTGCGGCTGGCGCGCAGGAGTTCGCGGCGCAGCGTCTCGTCAAGCTGCCGGCGATTGTAGAGTCCCGTGAGAGGATCGCGGATCGCCTGCAGATTAAGCTCCAGCTGGGACATGACCTGGCGCGCGAGAATGCGCAGTGTCTCGGCCTGCCTGGGGTGCAGCTTTCGGGGTACGGAATCGAGCACGCACAGCGTGCCCAGGGCATGGTTCTGAGGCGTTACCAGCGGAGCGCCCGTGTAGAACCGGACGCGGGGCGGTTCGAGCACCAGGGGATGGGTGGCGAAGCGGGGGTCCAGAAGCGTATCGTGCACCTCGAAGAGATCGCGCTGGCGAATGGCATGGCCGCAGAAGCACTCCGGATACGGTATCTGCCGCGCGTCCAGTCCGAATGCGGACTTGATGAACAGGCGATCGGTGTCCACGAGGCTGATCATGGAAATGGGCGTCTCGCAGATGCTCGCGGCGAGGCCGGTAAGGTCGTCGAATCGGGTTTCGCGCCCGGTATCGAGCACGCGGTAGCTGCGCAGCGCCGCGAGGCGTGCGCTTTCCTCCGCGTCGAACGATAAATTGCGCCCTTGGACCGAAGCGCTTGGCTGTTCGGTCGCCATATTGGAGACTTGTTTTTGAAACCTCCCCGAAGACCAAGAATTTACTCCGTGCAAGGCACAGCGTAAAGCTGTAAATCGTTTTCGAAATTGCTGTCGCGATGCTCAACTCACGGAATGATTCCGGCTTGTGACCTTGCGCGGGGAAGTGAATGCGTTTCTCGAAGCTTTCAGACTAAGCCCTTGCGCGCCAAACGGTTCTACGATTCGCTCAATACCGGCGCCATGCGATGCGGATTGCCACGTCCGTGCGGCTCGTTGAAATCCAGGATCGGCCCCATCGCGACCACCCGGCTGGGATTGACTTCCTTCTGGCTGCGGTAATAGTGCTCCTTGATCTGCGCGATATCGACCGTTGCGCCGACGCCGGGAATCTGGTACAGCTCGCGGGTGTATCCCCACAGGCTCGGGTAATCACGCAGGCGCCGCAGGTTGCACTTGAAGTGGAAATGGTAGACGGGATCGAAGCGCACCAGCGTGGTAAACAGCCGCCAGTCGGCTTCGGTGATCCGGTCACCGCAAATATACCGGCTCGCCGCGAGGTGACGCTCCAGCGTGTCGAGCGTGGCGAACAGCTCGCCGAGCGCTTTTTCGTACTTGTCCTGGGCCGTGGCGAACCCGGCGCGGTATACGCCGTTGTTGACGGTACGATAGATCAGGTCGTTCCAGCGGTCGATTTCGGGCCGCAACGCCTCCGGGTACAGGTCGGGCAGGGATTTCTCCGCGAACGAGTCGAACTCCCTGTTGAACATGCGAATGATCTCGGAGGACTCGTTATTGACAATGGCGCCGGTCTTTTTGTCCCAAAGCACCGGCACCGTCACCCGCCCGCTGAAATCCGGCCGCGCCTTGGTGTAGACCTGGTGCAGGTAGGCGGCGCCGTTGACGGTATCGCGGATGCAGCCGGGCCGGTCGGTGAACGCCCAGCCTTCGCTGTCCATCAGGGGATCGACGACGGAAAGCGAAATTGCCTTTTCCAGGCCCTTCAGCGCACGAAATATCAGCGTGCGGTGCGCCCAGGGACAGGCGAGCGAGATGTACAAGTGATAGCGCCCCGGCTCGGCCTTGAAGCCCGAGGAGCCGTCGGCGGTGACCCAGCTGCGGAACACAGATTCCGGGCGGATGAATTCCCCACCCGTCCTGCGCGTGTCGCGCGGGATGTCTTTCCAGACGCCTTCGACCAGCATGCCCATAGTGTCATTTTGCGACATTAGGTGTCGGGTGGCAAAAGCTTGATTGAGATCATTTCGTCCCTGGCCGGCGGCCGGGGAAATGCCGCAACAAACGGGTGGCTCAGGCGCGCGCAGCGTCATACGCTGACCCCTGTCGATTGCTCTAAAAGGTTCAGGCCGTGCTCCCGAAGAATGCGACATCCACCCTGTCTGCCCTCCTCCGCCCCGCCTGGTCGATTCAGGGAAGCATCACCCTGCAGCACCGTGAGCTGCTGCGCATCCGCGACGGCCGTGACCTGGTGATCGCCGTCAATCAGGGCGAGGTATGGATTACGCAGGAAGGAGATCGCCGGGACATTGAATTGGAAACCGGCGCCCGGTATCGGCTCGAGCGCGACGGGATCAGCCTGGTTCACGCCTTGCGACGATCAGAACTGACATTGCTTTTGCCGCTGCCCGACCGCAGCGCGCCGCGCGTTGATCTCGTTTGCCGGCCGGCCTTGCCGCGCGCCGATGTCCGGACGTATGCTGTCTTGACCCCGTCATGCTCCTAGATGGAATATGAAATTGAGCCCGCAAGAACTGCAGCATGTTTCGGACCGCACGCTGCAACATTACAACCGGCGTGCCGAAGATTTCCGGGAAGGCACGCGCGATCACGACGTCAGCCAGAACATCGGAGCGCTGCTGCAATACATCGAGGCTGAACCGCCGTTCTCGGTACTCGACCTTGGCTGCGGACCGGGACGCGACCTCAAGGCGTTTGCCGGACTGGGCCACCTCGCGACAGGGTTGGAAGGCGCCGCGCGATTCGTCGCAATGGCACGGACCCACAGCGGCTGCGAAGTGTGGCAGCAGGATTTCCTCAAGCTCGAGCTCCCGGACCAGAGCTTCGATGGCGTGTTCGCCAACGCCGCGCTTTTTCATGTACCCAGCCAGGAGTTGCCGCGCGTGCTGCTGGAATTGCGCGCAAGCCTGAAACCGCGCGGCGTGCTGTTCAGCTCGAATCCGCACGGCCATAACGAGGAAGGCTGGAACCGTGGACGCTACGGCGCGTATCACGATCTCGAAACGTGGTGCCGGTATATGTCGGATGCCGGGTTCGCCGAGCTTACCCACTATTACCGCCCTGCCGGCGTTCCACGCGAACAGCAGCCCTGGCTGGCGAGCGTCTGGCGTAGAGAATCCGGTGCGGCAACTATTGGATCATGCGCTTGCGAAAAGCCGCCGCCAATCTGATGGCCTGCGCCCGGCCGTACTTTTTGACCGAGTAGCTCTTGCGCCCGATTCGACCGTTGGGCCGCGTCCAGCTCGCTACTACATAATGGCGCCTGTACACGGTTTTTGCCCGGACACCGCGATAGTGCACGATGCGGATCTGCTCGTAGACGCCCAACACGCCTGTGCGGCTATTGCGCTGCGGATGATGCTTGACATACCGGAGCGGCAGTTGGCGTCGGGGGAAGCTCCGCCGCCAGGCACGGTCGCGCCAAACGCTGGCAGCCCGCAGGGCGGCGCGGACCCCGCCAAAGCGTGAGTCGGAGAATAGCTTCGAGGCTACGCTTCCCCCGGCTGTTGGCACTCGTACCCACCAGCCCCGCGCGGGACGACCATGCAGACGGGTAATGTAGCGGCGGCTTGGCGATTGCATCAGTAAGGTACTGGCCGTTCGGGTCCGGAAGCAGTGAGAGTATCACTGGCTTCAACTGGCTGCGTACGGGAAAACCTGGGCAAATCAAGGTGAGTTTGAACGGTTATTTCCGTGCCGTAAAGCGTCCGGCGGCGTTATAATTTTCCATCCCGCAACGTTCAACCGGGACTCTCAACTCAGGGTCGGGAAAACCGCCACCGCCGGTGGCCGGAATTTTCCGGCCCGCTGGCACGAAGGAGAACGACACATGCCGATTCGCATAGGCGACGAAGCGCCGGATTTCACCGCTGAAACTACGGAAGGTAAGATCAGATTTCACGAATGGATCGGAGACAAATGGGCGATCCTGTTCTCGCATCCGAAGGACTTCACGCCCGTGTGCACCACCGAGCTCGGCTACATGGCGAAGCTCAAGCCCGAGTTCGACAAGCGCAACACCAGAATCATCGGCTTGAGCGTCGATCCGGTGAGCGACCACAAGAACTGGGTGAAGGACATCCAGGAAACCCAGGGTACGGCAGTCAATTATCCGATGATCGGCGATGCGGACCTCAACGTCGCCAAGCTCTACG
>JBGPLD010000071.1:0-6288 GCA_041486325.1 Gammaproteobacteria bacterium | reverse complement strand
AGAGCACCTCCTTGACTTCTCCGTAGCGCACGAAGCGCTCGATGATGTCGCTGGAAGCGTCCGCTGTCGCGAGAATGTCGATGTCGCCGACCGTCTCGCGCATGCGCCGCAGGCTCCCCGCCACCACGACGTTCCCGATACCGCGCGATAGGCGCAGGTAATCCGCGAACGCGTCGGCGTACTGCGCGGCGACGGCGAGCTTGAAGCGCCGCGCCTTGGACAGCCGCGCCTCGACCGACTGCAGGATGTTCACCTCCGTCTTCTCGCCGAATCCGTGGACTTTGCGGATGCGTCCGTCGCGCGCGGCGCGATAGAGCTGCTCCAGCGTCTGCACGTCGAGCTCCCGATACAGCGCCTTCACCCGCTTCGGGCCCAATCCCGGAATACGCAGCAGCTCGGTGATCGCCGGCGGCATCTTCCTGCGCAGCCGGTCGAGCACCGCGCAATGGCCGCTTGCGACGATCTCATGCATCTTGCCGGCGAGGTCTTCCCCGATCCCCGGCAGTTTCGGCAGCTGCACGCCGCGGACTATCGTCGCCGCGATGTCGAGCTGCAGCTCGCCGACGACGCGCGCGGCGTTGCGATAGGCGCGCACGCGAAACGGATTGGCGTCGCCGATCTCCAGGAGATCTGCGATTTCCTCGAACACCCGTGCGATATCGGCGTTGTGGACGGGCATAGTGAGCGCCTTAGAGGGCCGCTATCCTTTGACGCATATCACGGGCCGGAGAAAAGCGACGCGGCGCGCGAGGCCCGCACCCTCGGTCGCTTCCGCGACGCGGTCCACGTCCTTGTAGGCGCCAGGCGCTTCCTCCGCGACGCCGCGCATCGAGCGCGTGCGAATCAGAATGCCGCGCTCGCGCAGCGAATCGACGACCTGCCGGCCCTGCCATTGGCGCAGCGCCTGGTGCCGGCTCATGGCGCGCCCGGCGCCGTGGCTCGCCGAGCTCCAGGCTTGCGCCTCGCTCGAGTCCACGCCGGCGAGGACGTAGGAGCCGGTGCCCATGCTGCCGCCGATGATCACCGGCTGGCCGGCCTCGCGATAGCGCTTCGGAATGTCGGGATGGCCGGGGGCAAACGCGCGCGTCGCGCCCTTGCGGTGCACCCACAGAAGGCGCGGCTTCCCATTCGCTGGGTGGCGTTCCGGCTTGCAGGTGTTGTGCGAGACGTCGTACAGCGTCTCCAGCCGCGCGTCGGGGAAAAAGTGCGCGAAGGTGCGCCGCGCGAGATGCGCGAGGATCTGGCGGTTCGCGAGAGCGCAGTTGATCGCCGCGTTCATCGCGCCGATGTATTGCTCGCCTTCGGGCGACTTGACCGGCGCGCACGCGAGCTCGCGATCGGGCAGCACGATCCCGAGGCGCCCGGCCGCCTTGGCGAGGCTGATCAGGAACTCGGTGCCGATCTGGTGACCGAGCCCGCGCGAGCCGCAGTGGATGGACACGACGATCTGCCCGGTGCGCAGTCCATAGGCCTCGGCCGCCGCGGCATCGTGGATGCGCTCCACGACCTGCACTTCCAGATAGTGGTTGCCCGAGCCGAGCGTCCCCATCTCGCCGCGCTGGCGCTTCTTGGCGAGCGGCGAGACGTTCTCCGGATGCGCGCCCGCGACGCAGCCGCGCTCCTCGACGTATTCGAGCTCCGCTTCCTCGCCGTAGCCGTGCCGCACCGCCCAGCGCGCGCCGCCGAGCAGCACCGCGTCCAATTCCGCGATCGAAAGCTGGAGATCGCCTTCGACCCCGACGCCCGCCGGAATATTGCGATACAGACTGTCGGCGAGCTTGGGCGCGAGCGGCGCGAGCTCGCCCGCCGTGAGATTCGTGCGCAGGCAGCGTATGCCGCAGGAGATGTCGAAGCCGACGCCGCCCGCGGAAATGATGCCGCCCTGCTCCGGATCGAACGCGGCCACGCCGCCGATCGGAAAACCGTAGCCCCAGTGCGCGTCGGGCATGGCGAGCGCCGGCCCCACCAGTCCGGGAAGGCGGGCGACGTTGGTGATCTGCTCGAGCACCTTGTCGTCCATCGAGCGCAACAGCCCCGCATCGCCGTAGAGGACGGCCTCGGCGCGCATTTCGCGTGCGGATGCGCCGGGCTCGCGCTTCACGCGCCAGGCCCAGGGACCGGTCTGCTCCAGGCGTTCGAGATCCATGGCCTGCTCCGCTAGACGTCGATGACGCAGCGCGCTTCCCAGACGGCGCCGCCGGTTTGCCTGACCGAGAGCATGGTCAGCGTTGCGCCCTTGACCTCGGTCCCGCGCTCCGTGTCCTCGCGCCAGGGCTCGCCCCAGGCCCGGCCGCTCCAGCGCAAGCCCTCGCGGATAAGTGCGAAGCGCTTGAACACGACGCCATGCTCCCTCGCGGCGCCGAGCAAGGCGTTGAGCCATCGCGCGAGCGCAAGCTCGACGTCGTCTTCCGTGAAGGACACCGCCACCTCCCGCGATTCCCGCAAGGACCCGGGCTCGGCCATGATGGCGAAAGTGGCTTCGGCGGCCGACTCGAACGCCCGTTCCAGCGTCGCGCCTCGGCCGATGATGCCTATGTCGGCATCGTGCGCGAAATAGGAAAAGCTTCTGGCGCCGCTTTCCTGATCCATGGTTTTCTGGAGCACAGCTTTCCGTGACGAGAGCATGTCCCATGATTCCAGCCACCATAACCGCGCGGCGCCCCGGGTGCTTGATCCAGGTCAACCTGTCCTGCGGGCACGCAACGGCCGCCCCGGCCTCGCCCCGATTTGATTCACATCAATCCGCGATTCCGGCGCCCGCCTATGCTTGAACAAGGTCCCGGCCGTGAAGCGCTCAAATCGAAAGGGAATCACCATGGACGCATACGCGAAGAAGATGCGGGACGAGGTGCGGCGCGCAGTCGAGAAAGGCCGCGGCATTCAGAAGGCCGTGCGCGATATCACGCTCAAGGCGCTGACGCGCGGCGAGCTCGACCAGGATGCCATTCGCAAGGTGACGGGCGACGTCTTGAAAGGCGTGCAGGAGGCCGCGACGGTTCAGGGTGCCCGCGCAAAGGACGTCGTGGCGGAAGCCGTCGCGGGCGTGGACGAGGCGCTCGCGCACGCGGCACAGGCGCTGAAGCTCTCGATCGAGGAGGCGGCCGGCCGCGCGGAGAAGTTCTCGCGCGAGGACCTCGCCAAGGCGCGCGAAAGCCTCAAGAACCTCGAAGGCGACTTCCTCGACACCTTGCGCGAAGCCGCACGCGCGAGCCGCAGCGCGGTGTCGGCTATCCTCGACGATCTGATCGAGCACGCGCAGGCAAGCGGCACCGCCGTCGGCCGTCAACTCCGGCAGATGAGCGGTCTTTCGGGCCGGATGGCCGAGGCGGGCCGCGCGCATTTCGAAGCCGGCGTGCAGTTGGCGATGTCGTCGACCGTCATGACGGCGCGCATCGCCTCCGGCGTGCTGGCAGGCATCGCCGACAGCCTCGACACCAAGCCCAAGAAACGATCCCGCTGATGCTGACGGGGCTCTTCAGCACCGCGCGCGATCTCGGCCGGCTGCAGGATATCGCGTCCGTCTTCGTGCGCTACGGCTTCGGCGACGCGGTGCGCCGCCTCGGCATGGCCGGCGTGCTGGAACGTGCCGGAAAGGTCTTGCACTGGACGCAAGCCGCGGAGCTCGCGCGGCTCACACCGCCTGAGCGCGTGCGCCACGCCCTGCAGGATCTGGGGCCCACCTTCATCAAGCTCGGCCAGATCCTTGCGACGCGCGTCGACCTGTTCGCGCCCGAGTGGATCGACGAATTCGAGAAGCTCCAGGATCGCGCACCGCCGGCTGCGTTCGGCGAGGTGCGCGCCCAGATTTTCCAGGACCTCGGTGTCGCGCCCGAGGATGTCTTCGTGAAGTTCGATTCCGACCCGATCGCGGCCGGTTCGATCGCGCAGGTACACCGGGCGCAGCTCGCCGACGGGACGCAAATCGCCGTCAAGGTGCGCCGGCCCGGCATCCGGCCGATCGTCGAGGCGGACTTGCGCCTCCTCGCGCGCCTCGCCGAAATTCTCGAGACCGAATTCCCGACGCTCGCCCATTTCCGTCCGCGCGAGGTGGTGCGGCAATTCACGCTGACCATGCGCCGCGAGCTCAATCTCGCCGCCGAATGCCGCAATGCCGAGCGCGTCGCGCTCAGCTTCGGCGAGCGTCCGGAGATCGTCGTGCCCAGCGTCTACTGGGACTGGACCGGCGAGCGCATGAACGTGCAGGCCTACATCGACGGCATTCCCAGCCGCGATCTCGGGGCGGTGGATCGCGCCGGCCTCGACCGCCGCGTCCTCGCTCGCCGCGGAGCCCAGGCGGTGCTGAAGATGGTGATCGAGGACGGCTTTTTCCACGCCGATCCGCATCCGGGAAACGTGTTCTACCTGCCCGAGAACCGGATCGCTTTCATCGATTTCGGCATGGCCGGGCATCTGTCGGAGCGCCGCCGCGATGAGCTCTCGGAGCTGCTGAACGGCCTGGTCGAGCGCGACTGCGAAAGCGTCGTCGACGTCCTGCTCGATTGGGCGGGCGCAGCGCAGGTCGACACCGAGAAATTGACGATCGACGTCGACGGCTTCGTCGACCGGTACCACGGCGTGCCGCTCAACCAGCTGAGGGTCGGCGAGATGCTCGCGGACATGATCGCCTTGCTGCGGGATCACGAGCTCGTGCTGCCGCCCGATCTCGCGCTTGTTCTCAAGGTCTGCGTGACGCTGGAGGCGACCGGCCGCGAGCTTGATCCCGATTTCGATATGGCCGGCGAAGCGGCGCCCTTCTTGCGCGCGGCGGTTCTCGCGCGGCGGGGGCCCGCCGCCCTCGCGAAGCGCGGCTGGCGGGCGCTGACCGCGGCTCTGGAGATATTCGCCGAGCTGCCGCAGGATCTGCGACGGATATTGCGCTCGGCGAGACGCGGAAGGTTCCAGATCAACGTCGATCTGACCCGGCTCGTCCTCTTCGGCAACCAGCTCGATCGTGCCGCCAGCCGCCTCACCGTGGGCGTGGTGACTGCGGCGCTCATCATCGGCTCTTCGATCGTGATGACGATCGAGGGAGGACCGACGCTCCTGGGGCTGCCGCTCTTCGGGCTGCTCGGATTTCTGGGTGCCGTTGCAGGCGGCGTATGGCTGCTCTACTCGATCTGGCGCAGCGGCCGCGGTCAATGAGAAGATCCGCTTCCCCAAAGCGACCGGCTCGCGGTCGCTGTGACCTCTTGTTTCTCCAAGCGGCGCCCGGCCGGTCGATCTGCGGAGAGGAGCGTACGTATTTCAGTGCGACATCAGCACCGGCACCGTCATCGAAGCGAGAAGCGTTCGCGTCACCCCGCCCATGACGAGCTCCCGAAGGCGGGAATGCCCGTAAGCACCCATGACGATCAGGTCGGCGCCGAGGTCCGCCGCCCGCGAAAGAATCTGCGCGCCGACGTCGTTGCCGACGTGGCCCTGCCGCGAGGCGGTGGCCTTGACGCCGTGGCGCGCGAGAAAGAGCGCGATGTCGGCGCCCGGGGACTCGCCGTGGTCCGCGCGGGTCGCCTCGGGATTGAATGCCATCACTTGCACGCTGTCCGCCGCCGCGAGCAGCGGAAGCGCGTCGGTGACCGCACGCGCCGCCTCTGAACTCGCGTTCCACGCGACCAGAACGTTCTTGCCGACCGAGGGAAATCGGCCGGCGTAGGGAACGATGAGCACGGGGCGCCCCGCGGAAAGGACGAGCTCGTCGACCAAGCCGGGCGCGATTAGCGTGTCGCGCTCCGAATCACGGTCGCGCTGGCCGACAATCAGGAGATCGGCGTAACGGGCGCTCATGCGCAGGGCGTCGAGCGCCTCATCCTGGGGGCTGCGCCATTCGGTCTTGACCCCGGGGTGCCTTGCCGCAGCCGCGCGGAAGGCTTCCATCGCGTCGCGCGCCGCCTCGGACCGCGAGTGAGCCTGCGCCTCAAGGATCCTGTCGCCGGCTTCGGCCAGGGCGTACCCCGGAACGTAGGGCGCGCTCAGCGCCAACAGCCCGACGAGGTGCGCGTCGAACCGGGCCGCGAGCCAGAACGCCAGCTCGAGCCGTTCGGCACGCCGCTCGTCGCGGCCGAGGTGCACGACGATCGTCTTGTACGCCATCATGAATTCAGGTTGCGAGCACGATAGAAGCGCACGCAGTCTCCGCCTCCGCGTTTTGCCTCGTACATCGCGTCGTCGGAGAACCGGCGCAGGTTGCACGCTTCCTCCCCGTCGCGCGGATAGAGAGACGCCCCGATGCTCACGCTGCTCGCGATCAGCCGGTCTTCATACTGAATCGGCACCGCGTTGGCGGCGCGGATT
>JBGPLD010000070.1:0-6323 GCA_041486325.1 Gammaproteobacteria bacterium | reverse complement strand
GACTCGCAAATGCGCACCAACGTACCGCACATTTTCGCCATCGGCGACATCGCCGGTCCGCCCATGCTCGCGCACAAGGCGGTGCACGAAGGTCACGTCGCCGCGGAAGTCGCCGCAGGACAGAAGTCCCACTTCGACGCACGCGTCATACCGTCTGTGGCTTACACGGATCCTGAGATCGCCTGGGCGGGGCTGACCGAGGAGGAAGCGAAGAAACAGGGCGTCAAGTTCGGGGTTGCCAAATTTCCCTGGGCAGCCTCGGGGCGCGCCATCGCCAACGGCCGCGACGAGGGTTTCACCAAGCTGATCTTTTCGGAGGATACGCACCGCGTGATCGGCGGGGGCATCGTCGGCGCCGGAGCGGGCGACCTGATCAGCGAGATCGCGCTTGCGATCGAGATGGGCGCGGACGCGGTGGACATCGGCAAGACCATCCATCCGCACCCGACGGTCAGCGAATCGATCGGCATGGCGGCGGAACTCTATGAAGGCGTGTGCACTGATCTTCCTCCGGCGAAGAAAAAATAGGTTGAGGAGTAAGGATTGAGGGAAAAAGCACGCTGGCAGTTTGCTCAATCCTAGATCCTAAATCCAGATCTCATGACCCAGGACGAACTCAAACGGGCGGTCGCTCGCGAGGCGGTCAAGTACGTCGTGGACGATGCCGTCGTCGGCGTCGGCACCGGTTCGACCGCCAATTTCTTCATCGACGAGCTGGCGAAGATGAAGAACCGCATACCCGGCGCCGTGGCGAGCTCGGATAAATCAGCCGAGCGCCTGAAGGGCCATGGAATTCGCGTTCTTGATCTCAACAGCGTCGACGAGCTGCCAGTCTATATCGACGGTGCGGACGAGATTACCGAGCACCTCGCCATGATCAAAGGCGGGGGCGGTGCGCTCACGCGCGAGAAAATCGTCGCCGCAGCGGCAAAAAAGTTCGTCTGCATCGCCGACGAGACAAAGCTGGTGCCGGTGCTGGGGAAGTTTCCGCTACCGGTGGAAGTGATTCCGATGGCGCGAGCCTACGTCGCCCGCCAGATGGTGAAGCTCGGCGGACAGCCCAGTCTGCGCAAAGGCTTCACCACCGACAATGGCAACATTGTCCTCGACGTGTGGGGCCTTTCTATCCTGAACCCGGTCGAGCTCGAGACGACAATCAACAACGTCGCCGGTGTCGTCACGAACGGCTTGTTTGCCCGACATGGGGCGGATGTGCTGCTGCTGGGGACGAAATCGGGGGTGAAGACGTTGACGCGCAAGTAGCGCGCGCTGAAGGAATTAGGAATGAGGATCGAGGATCTAGGGAAAAGCGGCGGCGCTTATCCTCGAACCTCGATCCTAGCTCTTGGGCGGCACGTACCCCGAGGCGACATCGGCTCCAGAACCGAAAAAATACTTCTCCATCTGCTCGGCAAGGTATTTTCGCGCTCGCGAGTCCGCAAGGTTCAGACGGTTTTCGTTTATGAGCATGGTCTGGTGCTTGATCCAGCCCTGCCAGGCTTCCCTGGAAACGTTTTCGTAGATCCGCTTGCCGAGCTCACCGGGGTAGGGCGGAACGTCCAATCCCTGCGCCTCGCATCCGAGTTTGATGCATTTCACCATTCTTGCCATCGCCACGACTCCATTTCAGCAGTGGTTCCAATTCTAGCGCGATCAGGGACGAGTAATACGAGACTAAGCGTCCCGAGCGCACGCCTAAAGCGGTTTGACCAGGATCTTGGAGCGTCGCTGGTAGTTGTACAGGGCTTTCCTGTCCTTCGGCAAGGCCTCGACTTTAGCGTCGACGAATCCGCGCTCGATGAACCAGTGAGTGGCGCGCGTGGTCAGTACGAAAAGCTTTTTCATCCTTTGGGCGCGCGCCCGGGTTTCAATGTGTCGCAGCAGGCGCTCGCCGTATCCTGCGTCGCGGTAGTCCGGGCGAACCGCGAGGCAGGCAAGCTCGCCCGCCCGGGGATTCGACAAGGGGTAGAGCGCGGCGCAGCCGACGATCACCGCGTCATGCTCGATCACGGAAAACCGGTCGATCTCGCGCTCGAGCAGCTCGCGGCCGCGGCGCACGAGCGTTCCATCTTCCTCGAGCGGCTCGATCATTTTTAGGATGCCGCCAGCGTCGTCGATTGCGGCCTGACGCATTCTCACGACTTTGTCCGCGGTTATCATGGTGCCCGAGCCGTCGTGCGTGAACAGCTCGATCAGAAGCGCGCCCGGCACCTTGCGGCTGATGAGGTGAACACGCTGCGTGCCGCTGCGCACCCCTTCGACAGCATGCGCGAGGTAGAGCCGCGTGTCGGCTGTAAGGCGGTTACCGTGGGAAAGAAGGTCGTTCGCTTCCTGCGCGGTCAACTCGGAAACAAGCGTGCCATCCTTGTCTTCGACCGGCGCGTCGGAGAAGAAAATAAGCTTCTCGGCGCGCAGCGCGGTCGCCGTGGCCACTGCTGCATCTTCCATTGCCAGATTGAAGACCTCGCCGGTGGGCGAATAGCCGACCGGCGACACGATCGCGATGTTTCCGGCATCCAGGCAGCCGGAAATCGCCTGCGCGTCGACCTTGCGGACCGAGCCTGTATACTGGAAGTCGACGCCATCGTGCACCCCCATAGGCTGCGCGGTGATGAAATTTCCCGATACGGTGTTGATCGCGGCACCGGCCATGGGCGAATTGGGCAGACCGAGCGAAAGCAGAGCGTCGATTTCAACGCGCAACAGACCAACCGCCTCCTTGACGCACTCCAGCGCGAGGGAATCGGTGATGCGCAGGCCGCGCGCGTAGCGCGACTGCGCCTTGCGGCGCTTTAGCTGCGCCTCGATCTGGGGCCGTGAGCCGTGCACGAGAATCACGCGAATTCCGGCGCTGTGCAGCAAGTTGATGTCGTGCGCGAGCTCGACAAACCTTCCCTCGACGAATATCTCGCCGCCGAAAGCAAGTACGAATGTTTTGCCGCGGAACGCGTGAAAATACGGCGCGACCGATCGAAACCAGCTGATGAATTGCGCATCGGGATGTGCAGCCATTTTTTCCATTCTTGTCGGTCGAAGCCCGATTTTATCCAGTAAAAGCGATTGCCGCATAGGTCGCGGAGCGCCTGAAGCAAATTCGACCGTCAACGTCCTCTACACCCGCAGCGGCCAGACCTTCGGCATAATGAAGCTTAGCAGTCGCCCCACAGCGTCTGCATCGCCGCGATTACGGCGAGCGGCGCAGTTTCGGTGCGCAGCACGCGCGGCCCGAAGCACACCGGAACAAATCCCGTTTCTTCCGCGCGCCGCCGCTCTGCGGGCGTAAGGCCGCCTTCCGGGCCGACCAGGAGCGTAACCGCCCGCGATGGGGCCAAATTTCCCAGGTCGCGCTCTGCCCCGGGTGCGAGCAGCAGCCGTAATGTGCCGTTCGCCGAACTCGCGAGAAATTCCTCGAGGCCTGAAAATGCATCGACTTCCGGAATGCGATTGCGACCGCATTGCTCGCAGGCGGCAATTACCACGTTGCGCCAGTGCGCCCGGCGCCGGTCGGCCCGGTCACTCGTCAGCCTGACGACGGAACGCTCGCTCGCGATCGGCACGATTTTCGCCACCCCGAGCTCGGTGGATTTCTGCAGAGCTATATCCATGCGGTCGCCGCTGGAAATGCACTGGGCGAGAGTGATCGCAAGCGGCGATTCACGCTCGATTGCCCGCTCCGATACGATGCGGGCATGCGCGGAAACGCGGGAAACGCGCGTGAGCGCCCCAGCGTATTCGCCGCCCTCTCCGTTGAAGAGCGTCACTTCGTCTCCGCTGCGCAGGCGCAAGACCAGGCAGTGCCGAGCAGCGCGCTCCGGCAATTCGATTTCGCCGCCGGGCGAGAGCTTCACCGGGGCGAAAAACCTGGGAGCAGCACGGATTGCGGGATTCTTCATGCCGGGATTCTAATCGCATTTTTTCTCCACATCTTTCCACGGCATGCTTTCAGGCGTCTGTCGCAGGGGCCGGGATCCAATTGGCCGGATTCACTCTCCGAGGGGCCGGGCTGGGCTAGATCGAAAAGTTTCTCTGGAATGAGCGCTCGCCCCAATTCGAATGCGGGCCCTGATCGTGGCGCATGCTGATACAATGCGCGACGCTTTTCACATCCGCGCCTGCATGTCCCGATCAATCCGCAACCTTGCGATCATCGCCCACGTCGATCACGGAAAAACGACGCTGGTCGACAAGCTGCTGCATCAGGCCGGCACCTTTGCCGCGCACCAGCACATCGCCGAGCGCGTGATGGATTCCAATGAGCTCGAGCGCGAGCGCGGTATCACCATCCTCGCCAAGAATACCGCGGTCGATTACGAGGGCGTGCATATCAACATCGTCGATACGCCTGGCCATGCCGACTTCGGCGGCGAAGTCGAGCGGTCACTCTCCATGGTGGACGGTGTGCTGCTGCTGGTGGACGCAGTCGAAGGGCCGATGCCGCAGACGCGCTTCGTCACCCGCAAGGCACTGGCGCTCGGCTTGAAGCCTATCCTGGTGGTGAACAAGATCGACCGCCCGGGTGCGCGCGCCGACTGGGTGGTGAACGCGACCTTCGACATGATGGACAAGCTGGGGGCCTCCGAGGAGCAGCTCGATTTCCCGGTGGTGTATACGTCGGCGCTGCTGGGCACGGCGACGCTCGATCTGCGGCAGCCCGGCACCAACATGCGTGCCCTGTTCCAGACCATCCTCACGCGCGTTCCCGCGCCCCGGGGCGATCCGGATGGAACCCTGCAGCTGCAGATCAGCAACCTCGATTATTCCAGTTACGTCGGCCGCATCGGCATCGGCCGCATTGCCCGCGGGCGGCTCAAGCCCGCGCAGGAAGTGCTGGTCCTGAACGGGGAGCAAGCGCCGGTCAAGGCCAAGGTCAATCAAGTGATGGGCTTTCGCGGACTGGAGCGCATTCCCATGGAAGAGGCGGTCGCGGGCGATATCGTACTCGTCACCGGCGTGGACGAGGTCGGCATCGGCGTCACACTCGCCGACATCGAGCAGCCTGAGGCCCTGCCGCTCTTGAAGGTGGACGAACCCACGCTCACCGTGAACCTGCAGGTCAACACTTCGCCGCTAGCCGGGCGCGAAGGCAAGTTCGTGACCAGCCGCCAGCTGCGCGAGCGCCTGATGCGCGAGCTGCAGGCAAACGTGGCGCTGCGCGTCGAGGAAACGGTGGACGCCGATGTTTATCTGGTCTCGGGGCGGGGCGAGCTGCACCTCACCATCCTGCTCGAGAACATGCGGCGCGAGGGCTACGAGCTGGCGGTGTCGCGGCCGCGCGTGGTGATCAAGGAAATCGACGGGGTGAAGTGCGAGCCGTTCGAAATTCTCACCGTGGATGTCGAGGAGCACCACCAGGGCGTGGTGATGGAGGCGCTGGGCGCGCGCCGCGGCGATCTGATTGACATGATTCCGGACGGCCGCGGCCGGGTGCGGCTCGATTACCGCATCCCTGCTCGCGGGCTGATCGGTTTCCAGAATGAATTCCTCAACCTCACGCGCGGCAACGGCATCGGCAGCCATGTGTTCGACGAGTATGCGCCGATGAAGCCCGAGATCCTGTCGCGGCGCAACGGCGTGCTGATCTCGGGCGAACAGGGCGAGGCGGTCGCCTATGCCCTGTGGAAGCTGCAGGAACGCGGGCGCATGATGGTCAGCCCCGGCGACAAAGTGTACGAGGGCATGGTGATCGGCCTGCACAGTCGCGACAATGATCTGGTCGTCAATCCGGTCCGCGAGAAACATCTCACCAATATCCGCGCCGCCGGCAAAGACGAAGCGATCCTGCTTACACCGCCGATCAAGCTGACGCTGGAACTCGCGGTGGAATTCATCGATGACGACGAATTGATCGAAATCACTCCGCAGTCGATCCGCATCCGCAAGCGTTATCTCACCGACCATGAGCGCCGGCGCGCGGCACGCGCCGAATCGGGACTCAGCACCGAAGTCCGCGCCGTTCAGCCGGTAATCTGAACCGGAGCGCTGGGAATCGAAATCGGCTCGTGTGCCCGAAGGAGGGGTGATAACAGAGTTGAAAGCATCGTACAGGCCCTGCCTAACAGCCTGATTAGCCTGCATTAAGTGGTTTTTTCCGGCTGGCGCTGATATAATTCCCCGCTTTATGATCCGCGGCAGACAAATTGGCGCAAATCAGGTGAAAAACACTGCTTTCATTACAGCGGAAGGCGCATGGATTGCGCCGTGGCGCTGGTGTTTGCCACCGGCGTCGTGCTTTCCGCGGACGGCGGCGTGAAGATCTAGGAAAGGAAGCCAACAATGAAGCTTTGTCGTTACGGCAGGAACGGATTCGAGAAACCGGGCGTGAT
>JBGPLD010000069.1:0-6406 GCA_041486325.1 Gammaproteobacteria bacterium | reverse complement strand
GCAGGCCAAGCAGGGCGCGATCTGGTTCCTGTACTACCCGAACGTGATGCTCGAGTGGTATCCGCACGTGCTGGTGGTCAGCACCCTGCTCCCGCGCTCCCCCACCCATACCACGAACGTCGTCGAGTTCTACTACCCCGAGGACATCGTACTGTTCGAGCGCGGTTTCATCGAAGCCGAGCAGACCGCCTACATGGAGACTGCGATCGAGGACGACGAGATCGCCAAGCGCATGGACCGCGGCCGGCGCGCTCTGTATGAGCAAGGCATCAACGAGGCCGGGCCCTACCAGTCCCCTATGGAAGACGGCATGATGCACTTCCACGAGTACCTTCAGCGCGGACTGGCCGGGCACTCGTAAGTCCGGAGTCGGCACTAGGGCCTTCCCGTGAGCCGGCTTCAGCCCGACGGGAACCGTGGGCGTGCTGACGTTCCAAGTGCTGAACGCGATCAAGGGGAGGTATTTGAAAAGGCCGGGGGCGTTGGTTCGAATTGGTCCGAGCAACCTTCATCGCTTTCACGCAGCGGCGCCCGCCCCGCGGAATCGTCGTACGAATAAGGCCAGTCCCAGCCGTAACCCCAGCGCCAGGAAAACGGAAGCCACGGGTGGCCACCCATGCGCACGCCGAGGTACATGATGCGACCCGCAGTACCGTGGCCCGATGCTTCGGCGCAAGCGCGCAGGCGCCGATCGGCGGCGCAGCGGTCCACCGCGCTGCCTCCACACCAGTAATCGATGTCGTGCTCGATACAGCATTGCTGCCAGCCGTTGTCCGGCCAGAATGAACAGCCGTCGGTAGTGAATCGATAGGTCGGCAACGCGTCTCGTCCGCGAACAGCCGCGCAAATACCGGCAGCACGTTCCTCAAGGTTACGCGCAGCAACCGGGTCCTCGTAGTAGGGGGCGATGCTGTGGTGCATCGGAACGCAGGCGGAAAGCAAACCTACGACCGCAAGCTGACCGAGTACGCGAACGGCGCGTCCCATGCACGCATCACATCTCGTCGATCTTCCATTCCCCGGCATATCGCACGAAATAGGCGAAACCGGCGATCTGCTTTTCTCCTGATCGTCGGGACAGCACAGCCCCGCGCGTCTCGTCGCTTCCTCCCCCCTGCAATGCGAACGCAGTGAACGAATCGGCCATTTCACGCATCGCGGCCGGCGCCATCTTGCTGAACAGCGGTTCCATCTTCGCTCTCATCCCGGGGGTTAGGCAGGCCAGCGCAGTCGCTGCGTCACCCGCACGCAGGGAATCAAGCAGTAACTGCCAAGTCATCTCGGGCGTCGCCCTGCGTCCGTCTGGGGGCTGGAAGCTGATGCCGCCCTGCTTGGCGAAGGTTCGCGCCGCCGCTGCTAGTGCCGTCGCTTGTGCGGCATCGCTCTTGATGCCCGGAAACAACATCGCTGCGCCACGTTCCCCGACCGTCTCCGGGTGCAGGACCAGCAAGACGAGTGACGCGCTCCAGTAGCCACCCGGGTCATGCTTGCGCAGGAAACGCAGCACACTCCGCTCGCTCGAAAGCTGCGACAGGAGCGGCACCGCCTTCGCAAAGTTGAGATGCGAGGGTGCAAGATCCTCCAGCTGGCTCTCGAGCGCCTTGCGCTGCACGGCAGACATCGACTCTGGCCGCTGAGGCAAACCGACGCCGGGATCGCCGAGGTTGCCAGCCGCGACGATAAACACGATCCCAAGAAACTGCCCAAGTTCTTCGCCGCTGAGGTAGCCCGAGAAAGTCTTGCCGGACTCCAGGTAGCTGATCTCATGGGCCACTGCGCGGGTAAGCCAAGTCCCAGTATCTATTTTCGACGCTCGCAGCTTTTCGGCAGCGCGGCGGTAGGCTTCGAGTGCTTTGCCGCGATTCGAAATATCGTACTGGAACAAGTCGGCGGCCAGGAGATCATTAAGGAATTCGCCTTCACGGGTACCTGGGGAAACGGGAGCCGACTTGACTTGGTAGTCGAGCGATTGCGACGGGCGTTTCAGCTTGAATCGAGCGAAATTGGCCAGCATTGCGTAGCCGCTCGCTACTTCGGAGCGCAGGCCGTCGTGGTACACGCTATTCCGGTACTTTTCGGCAAGCGCTGCTAGGCGCACGAGGTAATTCTCGTACTCGCGCACAAACTGTTCGGGCCGCGTTTCCCGCGACTGTTCGGCCGAATACTTGATGCGCGCCACCTCCTCCTTGTCGCGAGCGTAAAGCAGCCCAGTCTTCTCCTGCTCCGCTATTGGCGAGCCGTAGAAGGCCGAAAGGCGTTTGCGCTCCGCGTAGCTGAACGTCACGTAGCGGTATGAAGGCTCGTCGAGTTTGCCGGCAGCGTGGAGTCGGCCGAGTTCCGCAACGACTTGCTTCTGCACTTCCTCGGAATCGAATCGCGCGAGCGCGCCGCGCGCTTCGCGCCCGAGCCGAGAGTCGGGCGCGTTGTCGCGCACTACCGTAAGGAGTGCCGGTACCTCGCTCGCCGCCTGATGTTTACCTACCAGCTCGAAATACCGCGCCGTCGTCGCCTCGTCCATGAGGGAGGGAAGAGCCTTGCGCAGATCCACGAAGTCGACTTCGAGGAGACCGCCGTGCTTGGACAGAGCATAGAGCGCATCCTGGTGCCCGCCGCGCCCAAGCTCGGTGAGCCTTGCGAGGCACCTCACCATGACCCGCGCGGCCGCGGTGCTGCCGATCAGGGCGAGATTCTTGCAAGTGAGGTAGTTTCCATCGGCGATCCGCTCTGAGAGGTACGGAAGGACAGCCTCGAAACGGCGCTCGGCGAGCGTTCCTTCGATCTCTTGGCGCGACCGCTCGGGCACAAGCGGCAAGGCATCGATGAGCGCCTGCTCGATTCCAGGCAAGCCGCTCCGCGAGACCTGCCACACCACGTTCTCCCTGGCCCGATCGGAGAGCCAGGGCTGTTTCAGCACTGGCTGAAGGCGCTCGAGCTTCTCGCGATTCATGCGGAATTTCGAGACACTGTAGGGTCCCGGGACATAGGTCTCGAGAAGTCGCGTATCGCGCCAATCCATGATCTTGCTAAGCGCCGCGTCGTCATTGCGCTGGCCGGAGGAGATAGGCCGTTATGGGCAGGCGCATCTGCTCGAGGCGGTCGTGCAGGTTTTGGCCAGGGTGCAGATCCACAGTGTCCGATGAAACGACGGCACCCTTGGAGAGCAACCACGAGCGCAGCATCGAATGGTTCATCGCCGACGCGGCATCCAGCGCACTCAGTCCGCCCTTGTTGCGCGAGTTGATGTTGGCCCCGCGCTCCAGGAGCAACCCCGCGCCGGTCTGGTTGTAGCCGAGACAGACCCAGAACAGCGGCGTGTTGCCGGCAGCATCGCGCGCATCGACCTGCGCGCCGCGCGCGAGCAGGAGACCGATGATCTGCGCGGCATAGGCCGCGTGCAGGGGAGTGAGCCTTTCTGCGGGCGCGGGACGCGCGTCCCGCCCGACGCTCGCCACCATCAGGGCTTCGACGGTCTCGAAGGCGCGCTCAGAGTTTCCGAACCGCGTGGCGATCCTAGACGGCAGGTCACGGTCGCTGCTGGGCGCGTTTGCATCGGCGCCCCGGGACAGCAGCAGCTCGACGATCTGGATGTCCCCGACAACCACGGCCCTATAGAGCGGGGTTGCGCCTTCGTGAAGGCCGTTCACGTCGGCACCCTGCCCGATGAGTGCGACGACCGCGTCCTTCTGCTTCTTGGCGATCGCCGCTGCGAGCGACGATTGCTCTGTCTGCGCCTGCGCGGCAGCGACGAGCACCGTGAGCGACAATGTCGCGACGGCACGCTTCATTCGGCCATTCTAGCTTACGATAGGCGCATGATCCTCACCGCACTCGTCAGCACGGAAATCCTCGCGCAGTGCCTCGACGATCCCGATTCGGTCGTGTTCGATTGCCGTCACGATCTTACCGATCCGCAACGCGGACGCGCCGAGTACGCAAAATCGCACATTCCCGGCGCGCGCTTCCTGCACCTGGACGAGGATCTCTCCGCGCCGAAGACCGGAAAGAACGGCCGGCATCCGCTCCCCGATCCGGATACGCTCATGGAGAAGCTGGGGCAAGCGGGCGTCGACTCCCGAAAACAAGTGGTCGCCTACGACGCGCAAGGCGGTATGGTCGCGGTGCGGCTGTGGTGGTTGTTGAGATGGCTCGGGCATTGGCCGGTCGCAGTGCTCGACGGCGGCTGGAACAAATGGGTTGCCGAAGGGCGGCCGCAGAGCAGCGAAATTCCGCGGCCGCAACCCACGCGATTTGCCGGGAAGGCAAGCAATAGCTGGGTCGGCGCGGATTTTGTGCGCGCCGGTCCGGACAATCCGGGGACGGTACTCCTTGACGCACGCGCGCCCGACCGTTTCCGTGGACAGAACGAAACCCTCGACCCCGTCGGTGGGCGCATTCCCGGCGCGCGCAACCGGTTTTTCCGTGACAACCTCGACGCGAACGGCCGCTTCAAGCCGCGAGAGAGCCTCAAACAGGAATTCGCCGCCGTACTCGGCGACACCCGCCCCGAGAACGTCGTCCACTATTGCGGCTCGGGGGTGTCCGCCTGCCACAATCTTTTCGCGATGGAAGTGGCAGGGCTACGGGGCGGGCGGCTCTATCCAGGCTCCTGGAGCGAATGGTGCGCGGATCCCTCGCGGCCGGTCGAAACAGGAGAGCCGAAAGCGCGGGAGGGCTGAGCTTCGATGGTTTCCACATGGCTTGCCGATGCAGTCCTCGTCGTGCACGTCCTGTTCGTGTTGTTCGTCGTCGGCGGCTTTGCGCTGATTCTCGCCGGGGCCGGCCGCTGGGGCTGGATCCGCAACCGCACTTTCCGCGTGTTGCACGTCGCTGCGATCGTCTTTGTCGCCGCCGAGGCCGTGCTAGGGGTCACCTGCCCGCTCACTCGCTGGGAAGACATGTTGCGGGCCACCGGGCGTGAGGAGCGCAGCTTTATCGGCCGCTGGCTGGCGTGGCTGCTCTATTACGATCTTCCGGAGTGGGTCTTTGCAGCGGCCTATGCCGCTTTCGCCGTGGCGGTAATCGGGTGCTGGCGCGCGGTTCCGCCGCACGCGCGTTCAACGCGCCCGGGTAACGCGCTATGATTTCGAATACTCATCCGGTCGCGCCCCGATGAAGCAATACCTCGATCTCATGCGTCACGTGCTCGATCATGGGCACAAGAAAACCGACCGCACCGGAACCGGTACGCTGTCCACGTTCGGCTGGCAGATGCGATTCGATCTGGCCGCCGGCTTTCCGCTGTTAACTACCAAGAAAGTCCATCTCAAATCGATCGTTTACGAGCTGCTCTGGTTTCTGAGGGGCGAGACCAACGTCCACTGGCTGCAAGAGCGCGGCGTCACGATCTGGGACGAGTGGGCGGACGAAAACGGCGAGCTGGGGCCGGTTTACGGTTCGCAGTGGCGCAGCTGGCCCTCGGCCGACGGGGGCGCGATCGACCAGATCGCGCAAGTCGTGAATTCGATCAAGACGCGGCCGGAATCGCGCCGCCACATCGTGACGGCCTGGAACCCCGCCGAAATCGACAAGATGAAGCTGCCTCCGTGTCACGTCCTGTTTCAGTTCTACGTGGCGGACGGACGCCTTTCCTGCCAGATGTACCAGCGCAGCGCCGATATTTTTCTCGGCGTGCCCTTCAACATGGCCTCCTACGCGCTGCTGACGCTGATGGTGGCCCAGGTGTGCGGCCTGAAGCCTGGGGAATTCGTGCACACCCTGGGCGATGCGCACCTCTATCTCAACCATCTTGAGCAGGCGAAAGAGCAGGTCTTGCGCTCGCCGCGCCCGCCTCCACGCATGCGGCTCAATCCGGCGGTGAAGGACATTTTCGGATTCCGCTACGAGGATTTCACCCTCGAGGGCTACGAACCGCATCCGGCAATCAAGGCCCCGATCGCGGTATAGCGAAACCGCGCTCGCACCACCTGGAATGAATTTTCTTCCGCGCATCTCGATTGTTGCCGCCCTGGCTCATAATCGAGTCATCGGCAGCGGTGGAAAAATTCCCTGGCGCTTGCCCGAGGATTTGAAGCGCTTCAAGCGGCTCACCGTCGGTCACGCCGTGATCATGGGTCGCAAAACCCTTGATTCCATAATCGCGAGCATGGGAAAACCGCTGCCCGGGCGCGACAACATCGTCGTCACGCGCTCGCGTGACTGGAGCCATCCGGGCTGCCAGGCCGTCCATTCGCTCGATGCCGCGCTCGCCGCAGCGCAAGGCTCGCAGGAAGCATTCGTGATCGGCGGCGCCGAGATCTATGCGCTCGCCCTGCCCCTGGCACGGCGACTTCACCTCACCGAGATCGAGCGCGATTTCGACGGCGATGCATTTTTCCCGGATTTCGACCGCTCGAAGTGGCGCGAGGTTTCGCGAGAGCGGCACGCGCAGCAAGGACCAAAGAACCTC
>JBGPLD010000068.1:0-6415 GCA_041486325.1 Gammaproteobacteria bacterium | reverse complement strand
GCGACATAGATGTTTCGAAGCGCGTCGGTGACCACGGCCGTCGGGCTCGAAAGGCGCCGCGGCCCCTTCTCGCCGTCGGCGAGCTTGTTCACGAAAATCCCATCCCGGGTGAAGATCTGCACGCGCCGATTTCCCGTATCGGCGACATAGAGGTAATCGGCAAGATGCAGGCCGCCGATATCGTCGAATTCGCCGTCGCGCGACCCGCCGCGCCCGATCGAGAATCGCAGCTTGCCGTCGTGAGAGTAGATCTTGACGCTGTCGCCGTCGGCGATTGCGATCTCGCGCGCGTCGATCGCGGCGCGCTGCGGCCGATCCAGATGCCCCGCGAATTCAAACTTCAGCTTGCCGGCGGCATCGAGCCGCGCGACCTTGCCGTTGCTCCGGTCCAGGCACAACAGATCGCCGCCTTCGAGCGCGTACGCGCGCTCGCATTCGAGGCTGAGCGCAGCGGCGCGGCGCACGCTCGCAAGCCGCTCGGTTTCCGGTGCTGCGATTTTCGTCTCGGGAACGCGGAAGAACTCGATTTTCCGGTTGCCGATGTCGGCGACCGCGAGATCGCGCCCGGAGATCGCGAGCGCGGCCACTTCGGCGAACTGGCCGCGGCCGCTTCCGGGGCTGCCGAAGCGGCGGCGGACCTGGGCACGCTCCCAATCGAGCTCGGCGATGTTTCCGTTCGCGGCGTCGGCGATGAAGGCCCGGCCGCTTCGATCGACGGCGAGCGCGCGCCAGCGCGCGCTCGCGCTGCCGGGAAAGGCGTCGGCGTTCAGCCGCTTGAGCAGGGACCCGGAGTGGTTGAAGACGGACAGCCGGCCGGCGCCGGTGTCCTCGAGAACATAAACGCGCTCGGCATCGTCCACCGCGACGTGCACGGGTTTCACCAGCGCGCTTGCCGGATCTTTTCCGGCGCCGATGGCGCGCAGGAACACGCCGTCTTCGGAATAGACCGCGATGCGGTTGTTGCCGCGGTCGGCGACATAGAGCCGCTTGTGGACGGAAAAAGCGAGACCCTCGGGGTCCTTGAGTTCGCCGTCGCCGCGCCCGCCGCCGCCGATGACGCGTTCGGCTCGCCCCTGCGCGTCGATGAGCGCGATGGTATCGTTGCTGGTGTTGGCGACCGCGATCCGGCCCCCTCCGAGAACGGCAAGGCCGCCGGTCTTCTTTGAGCTGAACGGACGGTCGCGGCCCGAAAGCTCGGCGGACGTGGCCGATTCCTCCGTGAGCCGCCACAAGGCGCCGCGGTCGCGCTCGACGATCAGCACCGCTCCATCCGCGGCAAGTGCCAGTCCGCTCATCTCGGAGAGGGGTTTTCCTTCCGCGGGCTGCAGCGCACGGAGGAACTGGACCTCCGGCTGCTGCGCGAGCGCCGCCTGGCCCAGAAACAACGCCGCGCACGCGAGGGCGAAATTTCTGCAGCCTGCAGTCTTGCCCCTAGAATAGCCAGAATTCAAATCGACACCTTTGCGCACGGGACCTCGAATGATCCGCATGCCCGAGAAGAAGCACGAGAAGAAAACCAGGGGGGGCATTTTAGCACCAGCCCGGCTGGCCCGGTCAGTGGGTATCGCTCTGACATTGCTTACAATTTCACTGTTTTGGTTCGGGACTCCCCTGCTCGATCTGCTCGAGCTGAAAACCTATGACATGCGCCTGCGGGCGCTGCCTTCGACGCCTTCCAGGCAGGTCGCGATCGCCGCGATCGATGAGCGCAGCCTTGCCGAGCTCGGCCGCTGGCCCTGGAGCCGCGCGACGCTGGCGAGGCTGGTCGATCGGCTTGACCGGCTGGGCGCGCGGGTCATCGCATTCGATTTGTTCTTCCCGGAGGCCGAGTCGCCGCAGGCAGACCGGGAGCTTGCCCGCGCGGCCGGCTCCGGGCGCAAGGTGGTGCTGGGGACCGTCTTTCTGCTCGACCGAGAGGAAACGCGCTACCTCGGAACGGAAAGGCTGGACGAGGCGCGGCGCGCGATGGCGGCCCACGCGATCGGCGATGTGCGCCGCAGTGGCGGCGTGGACGCGGAATTTCAGATGCAGGAGCCGCATGGCGTCCTCGTCAACATTCCCGAACTTCAGAAGAGCGCCGCCTACGCCGGTCACATTAACGTGGTGCCGGATGCGGACGGCGTGGTGCGGCGCGCGCCTCTCGTCTTTCGCCAAGGCGGCCGCTATTTTCCCTCGTTCGATGTGCAGGCCGCGCGCGCCTTCCTCGGCGGGCAGGAACTTGCCCTGGACATCGCGGCCTACGGCATCACCGGCATCGAAATCGGCGGCCGCCATGTGCCGGTCGACGAGGGAGGGCTGATGCTGGTGCACTACCGCGGGCCGGTGCGGACTTTCGACACAGTTTCGATTGCCGACATTCTCGACGGCCGCGCGGATCCTGCGCTGCTGCGCGGGCGGGTCGTATTGATCGGCAGCACCGCCCAGGGCATCGGCGACATCCGCGTGACGCCCTACGGCGCTGCTTACCCCGGTGTGGAAATTCACGCAAGCATCATTCAGAGTCTGCTCGAAGGCGACGTGCTTCAGCGTCCCGAGTGGATGACGCCGGTGGACATTGCGCTGATCGCCGTGCTCGGGATCGCGCTCTCCCTGCTGCTCCCGCGCCTGGGCGTCGCTCGCGGCGCGCTGCTCGCGCTCGGCGTGGCGGCCGCTTATTTGTTCCTGGCCAACCACGTCTTTCGGACCGAGGGGCTGTGGCTCAACGTAGTCTACCCGACGGTTCTGATTGCGCTGTTGTTCGTCTCGACCACCCTCGCGCACTATTTTTCCAGCGAATCGCAAAAGCGCTATCTGAAAACCGCCTTTCAGTTCTATGTCCCGTCGGCCATGGTCGACGAGATTGTCGCCGATGCGGATAATCTCAAGCTCGGCGGCGAGAAGCGCGAGCTGACGGTGCTGTTCTGCGACATCCGCGGTTTCACCGCCTTGTCCGAGACGCTGGTGCCGGAGAAGCTGGTCAGGCTGCTCAACGTCTATTTCACGGCGATGACGAACCAGGTCTTCGAGCACGGGGGATCGCTCGACAAATACATCGGCGACGCGGTCATGGCGGTGTTCTGCGCGCCGATTCCCGATGCGCGGAACGCACGGCTCGCCTGCCTCACCGCGCTCGACATGATCAAGGCGCTCCCTGAACTGCAGGCGGATTTACGGCGTGAAGTTCTGCCGGTGTTCGATATCGGCATCGGCATCAACACCGGCCCGATGATCGTCGGCAACATGGGTTCGGCGACCCGCTTCAATTACACGGTGGCCGGCGACGCCGTGAACGTGGCATCGCGCATCGAATCCCTGAACAAGACCTACGGCACGAGCATATTGCTGAGCGAGTTCACCTGGGAGCAGGTGAAGGACGAATTTCCGAACACGCGCGAGATCGACCGGGTGCAAGTGCGCGGACGTGCGCAGTACGTGGGTCTCTACGAGCTGATCCCGGAGGGCAGGTATTCCAGTCTCGACTGGCTGGGCGAGTTCGCAAACGCGTACAGATTGCTGCGCGACGGAGACTCCGCGCACGCAGCCGAGCGCTTCGACGCGCTGCACGCGCGCGTCGGCGACCCCGTGAGCGCCTTCCATTCGCGGGCCTGCCGCACGCCGCACCGGCGCGAGTCGGACGAGTCCTAGCGAAGCTCCCGTGGGGGAGGAGGCCGTTCCCTCTCCCGTTGGGAGCGGGTCGGGGTGAGGGGAATTTTCACTCCACTTTGACGCCGCCCGCTTTTACCACCTTCGACCAGAGCTCGTAGTCGCCCCGGATGCGCGCGGTCAGCTCCTCGGGTCCGCTGCCCACAGCGATCGAGCCCTGGGCGAGCAGGCTTTCCTTCATCTCCGGCGCGTTGACGATCGCGGAAATCTCGCGTTGGAGCTGCTCGACGATGGGCCCGGGCAGGCCGGCCGGCCCGAGCGCCGCGTACCAGTAATCGATCTCGAATCCCTGCAGTCCCGCTTCCGCCGCGGTCGGCACATCCGGCAGCCCCGGATAGCGGCTGCGGCTGGCGATGGCCAGAGCCTTGAGCCGGCCGCTCTTGAAGTGCTGCAATGCGGAGAACACCGCCGGAAACGTTACGTCCGTTTCGCCGCCGAGCATCGCGGCCATGGCCGGGGCGATGCCCTTGTACGGCACGTGGGTCATGCGGATGCCGGTGAGCTGCATCATCAGCTCGCCTCCCAGGTGAACCGGCGTGCCCACGCCCGATGAAGCGAACTTGACCGCGCCCGGATGCGATCTTGCGTACTCGATCAGATCGGCGAGGTTCTTCGCGGGGACCGAAGCATTCACCGCCACCACCACGGGCGCCGTTGCCACCAGCGTGACCGAAGTAAAATCCTTGTTGATGTCGAAAGGCAGATTGGAATAAAGCGCCGGATTGCTCGCGTGCGAGGAAAACGCCATGATCAGCGTGTAGCCATCGGGCGCGCTCCTCGCCACGATCTCGGTTGCAATATTGCCGGCGGCGCCGGCGCGGTTGTCAACGACCACCGTCTTTCCCCAGCGCTCGCCGAGCTTCTGCGCGACCAGCCGCGAGAGAATGTCGACGCCGCCTCCCGGCGTGAAGCCCACCAGCAGGCGCACCGGCTTCGCCGGATATTGCGCCGAGGCGGGAAAGGCGGCGAGCACGGACAAAACGGACAGTGCAAGCGCGTGCAGAAGTTTTTTCATCCCGACTCCCGAAGGCAACCGTGCTCCTTCATGTTACACGTTCCGAGTTTGCTTGACCCTCGCCAGTCGGCTCAGTAGAGTATCCGATGTTGCGGATTGAATACGGTGCGCCGAGCCGCCGGCGCGCCCCATATTTCCGGAGGAAACAATGAGAACCACCGCCTTGTTGGCCCGTGTCGGGCTGTCTGGATTATCCGTCATGTTTGCCGGATTGGCGCTGGCGCAAAGTGACGTCTGCAAGAACCGCGGCGATCTCGACGCCCAGTATTGCGACGAAAACAGGGACCTCGTCGCCGATCCGCCCAAGGACTCCAGGAAGTTCAAGATCCCGGGCACGCTGGTGTTTACTTACACGCCGGTCGAAGATCCGGCGGTGTACGAGCAGGCGTTCCGGCCGTTCACCGATCACCTCGCCAAATGCACCGGCAAGAAAGTGGTGTTCTTCCAGGTGCAGTCAAACTCCGCAGAAATCGAGGCAATGCGCTCCGGGCGGCTGCACGTCGGCGGCTTTTCGACCGGACCGACCGCATTCGCGGTCAACATCGCCGGCGCAGTTCCCTTTGCCGTGAAAGGCAGTGCGAAGGAATTCCAGGGGTACAACCTCATCGTGATCGTCAAGAAGGACAGTCCGTACCAGAAACTCGCCGATCTGAAGGGCAAGAAATTCGCGCACACCTCGCCGTCGTCGAACTCAGGACACATGGCGCCGCTCGCGTTGTTCCCGCCGCAGGGGCTGACGCCCGACAAGGACTACAAGATCCTGTTCTCGGGCAAGCATGACTCGTCGGTGATGGGCGTGAACTCCGGGGACTACGACGCGGCGGCGGTCGCCTCCGACGTGTTCCACCGCATGGCAACGCGGGGCCAGGTCAATGAAGACAATTTCCGCATCATCTATCGCAGCCAGAAGTTTCCGACCTCGTCGTTTTCGTATGCGCACGACCTCGAGCCGGCGTTCCGCGACAAGATGCTGAAATGCTTCTATGACTACCGCTTCACGCCGGAAATGCAGAGGACCTTCGATGGCGCCGACCGCTTCTACCCGGTGACCTATCTCAAGGACTGGGAGGTGGTGCGCAAGGTCGCCGAGGGCTCGGGCGATGCATTCAACCGCACCGCCTACGAGAAGGAATCGGCGCGCGAGGCAGAGGCACGAAAGAAAGCGGCGGAAGAAAAAGCAGCGAAAAAGTAATTGCAGATGGAGAACGGCGCCGCGCTGAGCATCCGCCATCTCAGCAAGGAATACGCGCGCGGCAAGCCGGTGCTGCGCGATATCAGTGTCGATTTCGCCGCCCGCGGCTTCACCGCGATCATCGGCCCGTCGGGAACCGGCAAAAGCACGCTGATCCGCTGCATCAATCGCCTGGTCGAGCCGACGGCCGGCGCCATCCTGTTTCAGGGCCGTGACCTGGTCAAGCTGTCGGGGCGCGCGCTGCGTGAAGCGCGCTGCCACATCGGCATGGTGTTCCAGGAATACAACCTGGTCGAACGCCTGACGGTGATGGAGAACCTGCTCACCGGGCGTCTGGGCCGTGTCGCGCCGCTGAAAGCGTGGCTGCGGAAATTTCCGCGGAACGACATCGACGATGCGTTCGGGCTGCTCGACGTGGTCGGCCTGTCCGGCTTCGCCAACCAGCGCGCCGACAGCCTGTCGGGCGGCCAGCGCCAGCGCGTCGG
This sequence comes from Gammaproteobacteria bacterium, assembly GCA_041486325.1. Taxonomy (GTDB): domain Bacteria; phylum Pseudomonadota; class Gammaproteobacteria; order Burkholderiales; family SG8-39; genus VBDM01. Next base: position 81 of record JBGPLD010000068.1, on the reverse strand, counting down.
CATCGCGCGCGCGGTGATGCAGCAGCCCGAGCTGCTGCTCGCCGACGAACCGACTTCGTCGCTCGATCCCAAGACGTCGGT